>NZ_JBIWOE010000013.1:0-204476 GCF_044767585.1 Streptomyces sp. NPDC101225 | reverse complement strand
ACGCCTGGGCCATCATGCCCTTCGACTTCGGCGGCGCCGGCCAGAACATGGGCACCCTCACCCGGCAGGCCGCCGAGGGCCTCAAGAACGCCCTCGAGAACGCCTACGGCTACACCGACGACCAGGCCTACCGCGACATGGGCATCTCCTCCATGAACGGCATCACCGACAACAACGAGACCGTCACCGTCGACGACTTCCGCACCATCCTCGCCTACGCCCAGCAGCACCACCTGGCCCGCCTGACCTTCTGGTCCGCCAACCGCGACCGCCCCTGCACCGGCGGCAGCACCGACAGCTGCTCCGGAGTCGGCCAGTCCGACTGGGACTACACCCGCGTCCTCTCGCAGTACACCGGCTGAACCGCCCCACGGGCGTCCCGAGTTGCCACGCCGGGACGCGTCCACCGCTGTGGCGAACCTCGTCGGTCACCCCCGACCGGCCCCCACCCGGACCCGGCCCAAGAGGAGGCATCCCGCGATGCACGCCATACGATCCGGCACTCTCCGCATCATCGCGCTGCTGGCGATCCTGCTGACGGCGCTGTCGGTACCCCGCGCCCACGCCGCGGCGCAGCCGTTCAAGGTGCTCGCCCTCTACAACGGCACCTACGACGCGGCACACATCAGCTTCGTCCACGAGGCCAACCAGTGGTTCCCCCGGCAGGCCGCGCAGAACGGCTTCACCTACACGGCCAGCAACAACTGGGACCTGCTCGCGAACGGCGGCGTCAACGGCTACCAAGTCGTCCTGTTCCTGGACGACTTGCCGCAGACCGCCGCCCAACGCACCGGATTCGAGACCTACATGCGCGGCGGCGGCGCCTGGATGGGCTTCCACGTCTCCGCGTTCACCACGGACGCGCAGAGCTGGAACTGGTACCACAACCAGTTCCTCGGCAGCGGCGACTTCGTCTCCAACACCTGGGGTCCGACCACCGCCGTCCTGAAGGTGGAGGACCACACCAACCCCGCGACCAGGAACCTGCCGGACACGTTCACCTCGTCCGTCAGCGAGTGGTACAGCTGGTCGAACGACCTGCGCGAGAACCCCGACATCAAGATCCTCGCCTCCGTCGACCCGAGCAGCTTCCCGCTCGGCACCGATCCGAACCAGAGCTGGTACAGCGGCTACTACCCGATCCTGTGGACGAACACGAAGTACCGCATGCTGTATGCCAACTTCGGCCACAACGCGATGGACTACGCCACCAACACCACCCTGTCGTCGACCTTCGCCAGCGCGACCCAGAACCGCTTCCTGCTGGACGGACTGAAGTGGCTGGGCGGCGCGGACGCCGGCCTGCCGCCGTCCGACTCGATCTCGGAGACCGCCTGGTACACGGTGCGCAACACCGGGAACGGCACCTGTGTCGACGCCAAGGCGGCCGCGACCGCCAACGGCACGGCGATCCAGCAGTACACCTGCAACGGCACCGCCGCGCAGGAGTACCAGTTCCGCACCACCGACAGCGGCTACGTCCGCATCGCCGCCCGCGGCAATCCGCAGCAGGTCCTCGACGTCACCGACCGCTCCACGGCGGACAACGCGCCGGTACAGCTCTGGTCGTACTCGGGCGGACAGAACCAGCAGTGGCAGCCCGTGCGGGAGTCGGCCGGCCGCTACCACTTCGTCACGCGGCACAGCGGCAGGTGCCTGACCGCCGGCGCGGCGGCGACCGACGGCGTCCGGCTCACCCAGCACACCTGCGACGGCTCGGCCACCCAGAGCTTCCAGCTCACCGAACAGAGCCAGGGACTTTCGCGGCAGACCCCATGACGGACGCATGACCTGGCGCCGGTCCGGATCTCCCTGCGGACCGGCGTCCCGTCACCGAAAGGCGATCCACGCACACCCCTTCAACAGCCGCGCACGGCAGCACGGTCCGGTGCGGCAGCACGGTCCGGTGCGCGGCCGGCTGCGCGAGCCGGAGGCCGAGCCGGCCACCGAAGAGCGTCGGGCCGGGCCCGGTCCGCGACCGCTCCACGGACCGGCCCTCGAGGTGCACGGCGTCGCCGTCGTCGCCGGTGATGCCGGCCGGCGACCGGACGATCAACCCGTACGACACCCGGCGGGCGACCGGCCCCGGCACGCTGCCCGGGCAGAAGACGCCGTCCGTGCGGCCCCGGCGGTCGGGGCCGCGCCCGGCCCCTACGGGCGTTCCCTACGATGACCCGGTGACGAGTGACACCCCCACCCGGTCCGGCGTCGGCGCGGACGCCCGCACGGCGGTCCGGCCCGGATCCGCCCCCTGGGCCCAGCGGCCGGGCCGGCTCGGCCGCACCGCGGCTCCCCGGACCGACACCCGAACCCGCCTGGTCCCGCCCTTCCCCGAACCGGACACACGGCTGTGGGCATGGCTGGGCCTGGGGCCACGGCCGGCCCTGCTCCTCGCCCGGTCCACGGGCTGGCTGGGCCCCCTCCTCGTCGCCGTGTTCGCCGGCGCGCTGCGCTTCTGGCACCTCGGCAGCCCGCGGGCGCTCGTCTTCGACGAGACGTTCTACGCCAAGGACTCCTGGTCGATGCTGCGGCTCGGCTACGAGGGCACCTGGCCGGACCGCAAGGTCGCCGACCCGCAGATCCTGGCGCACCCCCAGGTGATCCCGCTCTCGGACGCCGGCAGCTTCGTCGCGCATCCGCCGATGGGCAAGTGGGTCATCGCCGCGGGAGAGGGGCTGTTCGGGCTGGACCCGTTCGGCTGGCGGGTCATGACGGCGCTGCTGGGCACGCTGTCCGTCCTCATGCTGTGCCGAATAGGGCGCCGGCTGTTCCGCTCGACCGTGCTGGGCTGTCTGGCCGGTGCGCTGCTCGCGGTGGACGGCCTGCACTTCGTGATGAGCCGCACCGCCCTGCTCGACATCGTGGTCATGTTCTTCGTGCTGGCGGCGTTCGGCTGTCTGCTCGTCGACCGGGACAGGGCACGGGCCCGGCTGGCGGCCGCCCTGCCCGTCGACGGGGACGGGTTCGCGCGACCCGACGCGTACACCGGCGAACACGCCGGAACGGGCCCGCGCCCCTGGCGCCTCGCCGCCGGCGTCCTGCTCGGGCTGGCCGCCGCGAGCAAGTGGAACGGCCTGTACGTCCTTGTCTTCCTCACCGCCCTCACCGTCCTGTGGGACGTCGGCTCCCGCCGGGTGGCCGGCGCGTACGGTCCCTACCGCGCGGTGCTGCGCAAGGACTTCGGCCGGTCGGTGCTGTCCATGGTTCCGGTCGCCGTCCTGACGTACCTGGCGACGTGGACCGGCTGGTTCCTGTCGGACAAGGGCTACGCCCGCCACTGGGCGGACGGGCGCGGCGGCACCTGGTCCTGGATCCCGGCTCCGCTGCGCAGCCTGTGGCACTACGAACACGCGGTCTACCAGTTCAACGTCGGCCTGCACACGCCGCACCGCTACCAGTCCAACCCCTGGAGCTGGCTGGTGCAGGGGCGGCCCGTGGCGTTCTCCTACGAGTCGCCGAAGCCCGGGCAGGACGGCTGCCACGCCGCCGCCGGCTGCTCGCAGGAGATCCTGGGCCTGGGCACGCCGCTGCTGTGGTGGGCGGCCTGCGCGGCGCTGCTCTACCTGCTGTTCCGGTGGGCGCTGCGCCGGGACTGGCGCGCGGGCGCCGTGCTGTGCGGGGTCGGCGCGGGATACCTCCCCTGGTTCAACTACCAGGACCGCACGATCTTCTCGTTCTACGCCGTCGTGTTCGTGCCGTTCCTGTGCCTGGCCGTGGCCATGATGGTGGGCGCCCTGCTGGGGCCGCCCGGGGCGGACGAGCGGCGCCGGCTGATCGGCACGGTGAGCGCGGGCGCCCTGGTGCTCCTCATCGTGTGGAACTTCATCTACTTCTTCCCGATCTACACCGGACAGACCATCCCGTACGCCGACTGGCACGCCCGGATGTGGCTGGACACCTGGATCTGACGCGCGCGTCGACGGGCCCGGCCGTCACAGCGTCGCCAACTGCCCTGTCGTACGCCCGAGATAGGTGACCGGGCCCGGGTCCGGCACGTGGATCTCCCGGAAGCCCAGCCGGTCGTAGAACGCCCGGGCCGGGGTGTTGGCCGTGACCATGCACAGGTGCACGGCGGTGACGCCCTGCTCGTGCAGGGCCGCGAGGAAGGTCCGCATCAGCGCACGTCCGTACCCGCGCCCCTGCCAGCCGGGGAGCAGGTCGATGTGCAGGTGGGCCGGGTAGGCGGCGACCTCGGGGACGATCATCCGCTCGGGGTGGTGCAGCAACGGGATCAGCGCCTCGTCCGGGGTCCCGGGCTCGCCGGCCGGCTCGGGGTAGCGGTCCGCGACCAGCGGCAGCCACTTCTCGCGGAAGGCTCCGACGAAGCGGGGTGTGTCGGCGGTCCCGAGGACGTAACCGACGGCCCGCCCCCGCCCGTCGTCCAGCACGAAGGCCAGCTCCGGCTCCAGATGTGCGTACGGCGCCGCGAAGGTCACCGGGAAGAGGGTGGGGTCGGCGTAGAAGGGGCGGCTGTCCTGGCCGTTGTGGGCGGTACGGATGCAGATGTCGTCGAGGGCGTCCCGGTCGTCGGGGTGGTAGGGGCGGATGGCGGGGGTTGCGGTCATCGCAGCATCCTGCCGCGATTGGGAGCGCTCCCACAAGGGAGTGGCACGACCCGCCCGCTCCTCGGTCCGGGGCCTGGCGGGCGGGGCCCGGCACACCGTCGGCAGCCGTCCGTCTCCGCCTGCCGGGCGACGCCCATGGGGCTGCGGCACCGTCACCGTGCCCGGGAAGCCGCCCGGGTGACCGTCAGGCGGCCGCGTCCGCACGGAACTCCATGGCCAAGGCATCGGGTTCGACCGTGATGACGGCCTGGGCACGCGGCGGAGGCGAGGTCACCTCGAACCGGGGCCAGGCCTGCAGGACGGTCGCGAGGACGATCTGGAGCTCGACCCACGCGAAGTTCTCCCCGATGCACTTGCGGCGGCCGTCGCCGAAGGCGAGGAAGGACCCTCGGGTGTCCGCGGCACCGTCCGTCTCCCAGCGGTCGGGGTCGAAGCTGTCCGGGTCGGGGAAGCGGGTGGAGTCGTGCTGGTGCAGATAGGGACTCCACATCACGTCGGCGCCCTCGGGTATGAGGTGTCCGCCGAGGACGATGTCGCGGGCGGCGGTCCGCGTCACCATCCAGATCACCCCGTACTTCCTGATGGCCTCCCGCAGAACGCGCCGGGCGTACGGGAGCCGGTCGATGTCGTCGTGGCGCAGCGGCCGGTCCCCGCACACCGAGGCCAGTTCCTCGCGAAGGCGTCGTTCGACGGCGGGGTTGCCGGCGATCTCGTACAGCGCCCAGGCGAGCGTGGTGCCGGTGGTCTCGATCGAGCCGGCCAGCAGGGTGATGGTCTCGTCCTGGAGTTGCCGGCGGCCGAGTTGGTCCTCGGCGCCGATCAGGGTCTCGAACAGGCCGCTCCGCCGCCGGCCGGCCTCGGCCGCGTACGGGCACGCCCCGGCGCCGGAGGCGGCGTCCGCCGAAGCCGGTCCGGGTGCGGTGCCGTCCATCCGGTGGTCGATGGCCTGGTCGATGAGGGTGCGCAGGCGGGCGACACGGTCGGCGTGGGCGCGGTTGGCGGGCAGCGGCAGCCGCGTCATCCAGGGCGGGAGAACGACCTGCCGAATCGTTCCTTTCATGATGTCGGGCATGAGGGCGGTGAACTCGCCCTCCAGGTGGGCGGGCAGGTCCGCGCCGAACACGGCGACGAGGAACGCGGCGAGGGTGATCTCATTCATGTCGGCGAGTACGTCGCGCGGTTCGGCCGCGGTCCAGGCGCCGACCATCGTCCGCACCTGCTCGATCATGGCGTCGCCGTGCTCGGCGATGTGCGCCTTGTTGAACATGGGCTGCATCAGCCGGCGGTTGCGCAGATGGGTGTCGCCGTCGGCCACGGTCGCGATTCCGTCGCCGAGGAAGACCCGCAGCGCGTCGTTGTACCTGCCGCCCTTGGTGAAGTGGGCGGCGTCGGCCACCAGGACACGCCGGGTCAGCGCGGGGTCGGTGACCACGTAGGCGGGTGTGGGGCCGATCCGTATGCGCACCACACTGCCGTGGGCGCGCAGTGAGCTGATGAACGGCAGCGGGTCGCGGGCGAGGCGGAGTCCGTGGCCGACCAGCGGCAGGCCGCCGGGGGCCGTGGGGGTGGGGACGGGAGCCGTGGTGGGGGCACTCATCGGGCGATCACTCCTGGTGGGGGTGAGGTCACATCGTGGGGGTGGGGTCAAACGCCGACATGCATGCCCATGACCCATACGCCCGATGCACCGGCCACCGTGATCTTTGCGTCACATCGAGGTCCGTGTGCCGTATTGCGCCGCGCAGGTGCGCTGCAGCCCCGTGGTGGCGCATTCTTGCTGTGTCACCCCTGGGCGGCTCACGGACGAGGTAGGGCCGATGACGCGGAGCGCGGAGGACGCACAGCGAAGCCCCGGGCAGCTGGCCTCGCTGCTCATCGACGTCTCGACCGAGGCGGTCGGTGCGGCAGGGGCCCACGCGGGTGGGGTCTACCTGCGCTCCGGCACGCCCGGGCTGCTGCGGCTGGCGGTGCTGACGGGGCTGCCGGGGCCGCTGTTCCGGCCGTGGTGGCGGATGCATGTGGACCGGCCGTTCCCGGTGGCGGACTCCTACCGGCTCGGCGTGCAGGTGGTGCTGCCGAACGCGACGGAGACCATGCGGCGGTATCCCCAGTTCGCGGCGGGGCTGCCGTTCCAGTTCGGCTCGCTGTACGTGCCCGTCGTGGGCGGCACGACGACGTTCGGGGTGCTGACCGTGCTGTGCCCCTCGGCGACCGACTCGACCGAACTGCTGCACCACCGCGACCGTATGGTGCGGCTGGCCGAGGACCTCGGCGCGTCGCTTCGGCGCCTGGAGCACGGCGGCAGGCCCTCGGTCGCCTGGGACGGCGAGCCCCTGTGCGTGCGGCCGCCCGGCACCCACCCGCCCGCGGGCCGCGCCGGTGGCTTCGCCTGGGACCCGGTGACGGACGTGGTGACGGCGGACGAGCGGCTGCCCGCGCTGCTGGGGATGCCGGCCGACGAGTTCGCCACCTCCGTGCAGACGCTCGCCCACGCCGTGGCCCCCGCCGAGACGGATCGCGTGCTGACCGCGCTCAGGGAGACGGCCGGCGGCCGTCCGCCGCCGCTGCCGCTGTACGTACGGTCCGAGGACGGAGCGCTGCGGCTGGTGGAGCTGTGGAGCCCGTACGCCTCTCCCTCCCCGCCCGGCGCACCGTCCGGTGCGCATCCCGTCCGCGGCTTCGTCGTCGACCCGGGGCCCGGCGCGGCCGCCGACGCCGCGGCCGACCTGCTGCCCGAGGGTGTGCTGTGCCTGGACCGGCTGGGGCTGATCCTCTACGCCAACCCGCGCGCCGGACAGCTGCTGCGCCGCTCGCGGACGCAGCTGCTCAGCCGCCCGCTGTGGGAGGGCGTGCCCTGGCTGAACCAGCCGGCCGTCGAGGACCACCTGCGCAGCGCGCTGCTCACCCCGGGCCCGGTGCGCTTCCATCTGGAACGGCCCGGCAAGGGCGGCGGGCCGGGCCACCCGGCGTCGTACGAGGTCGGCGGGGCGTCGTCCGGACGTGACCCGGGGTCGTACGAGGGCACCTGGCTCGATGTGTGCGTCTATCCGGGGCGGGACGTCCTGACGTGCACGTTCCGTCCGGCGAACCGGGTGGCGGACGGCTCCGCGGACCTCGCGCCGCAGCCGGTGCCGGTCGGGGCCCCGGCGGCCCCGGCGAGCCCCTCGATGGCTCCGCTCTACCGGCCCATCGTGCTGGCCATCGCGCTGTCCGAGGCGGTCACCGCGCGTCAGGTGGCGGCCGTGGTGATGCGGGAGGTGCTGCCCGCGTTCGGCGGCCGCCGGCTCGCCATCTATCTGCTGCAGGACCGCCACCTGTACCTGTCCCTGGAGAGCGGCTTCCCCAAGGGATTCCTCGCCCCCTTCGAAGGCGTGGCCCTGGACGCCCATCTCCCCGGCGTCGAGACGCTGACCACGGGCCGGCCGATCTTCTTCGACTCGATGGAACAGCTGGCGGCGGCCTACCCCGGGATCGCGCTGGACGCGGACGAGGGTGCCCGCGCGTTCCTGCCGCTGATCGCCTCGGGGCGGCCGGTGGGCTCCTGCATCCTGGGCTTCGACCGTTCCCGCAGCTTCAGCACCGAGGAGCGCACGGTGCTCACCGCGCTCGCCGGGCTGATCGCGCACGCCATGGAGAAGGCACAGCGCTACGAGAGCGAGGCGGCGCTCGCCCGCGGGCTGCAGCAGGTCCTGCTCCCCCGCCGGCTGTCGGCCCACCCGCTGGTGGAGACCACCGGGCGATATCTGCCCGGCACCCAGGGCATGGAGGTAGGCGGCGACTGGTACGACGTCGTGGAGGCCGGGGACGGCCTGGCGCTGGTCATCGGGGACGTCCAGGGGCACGGGGTGCAGGCCGCGGCCACCATGGGCCAACTGCGCAGCGCGGTACGGGCGTTCGCGCTCGGCGACCGTCCGCCCGACGAGGTGATGAGCGGCACCAACCATCTGCTCATCGACCTCGACCCCGGTCAGTTCGCCAGCTGCTGCTACGTCCGGCTGGACCCGGTGTCGGGCCGGGCGCGCGTCGCGCGGGCGGGACATCCGCCACCGCTGCTGCGTCACCCGGACGGCCACACCGAGGTGCTGGATCTGCCGGGCGGGGTCGTGCTCGGGGTGGACCCGCAGGCCCACTACCCCGTCTCCGAACTGCAGATCGAACCGGGTGCGGTGCTCGCCCTCTACACGGACGGTCTCGTGGAACGCCCCGGGGTCGACATCGACGACGGCATCACCGCGCTGCGCGTGGCCCTGTCGAAGGCCGGCGCCCCCGCCAGCCGGCCGAGCCGCCGCACCCTGACCGGAATCGCCGACCGCCTCACCGCCATGGCCCGCCACCTGCGGGACCGCCCCGACGACATCGCCCTCCTGCTGGCGACGCGCCGCGCGGCGGAGGGAAGCGGGCAATGACCCGGCCGCGCCTGGACGACCGGCCGGGCCGCCGGCGTTTCCGTGTGTCCCCGGTCCGCGCGTCGGTGTGCCCGTAGGCCACGCGTCCGGTGTGTCCGTAGGCCACGCGTCCGGTGTGTCCGTAGGCGACGCATCCGGTGTGCCCGTAGGCCACGCGTCCGGTGTGCCCGTGGTCCAGTGTGCCCGTGGTCCGTGTGTCCGTGTGCCGGGCCGCCATCCGGCGTCGGCCCGCTCACCGTATCGGCCCAACACTCCGCGCCCCGCCGTCGCGTCACCGCCCCCGCGGCCCCGCCACGGTCCCGCCGCCACAGACCGTCACCCAGCCGTCCACCGCGCCGTCCCGGCGCGCCGCACACCCCCGCCACCACCCCTGAAGGCCCTGTCACCCTCGGTGACGCCTCTCGCCTCACGCGGCGCGGCAGTGTAGACATGGGCACATGGTCCGTCTTCCGGACCGTTCCGGGACGCGGTCGCACCGGCGCCCCGGCGGTCCCCGCGCCCGCCGTGCGAGCGGTCGTGCCCACGGAGCGCACGGGCACCGGACGACACGGGCACCCGCGGAAGCGTTCATTCACCGCAACGGCCATCCAGGTGGAGCGGAGCCGGGGCGCGCCGCGGCCCTGCGGTCGGCGCTGACGGGCCGCAGCATCGCCAGGCAGGTCTTCGTCCTGCAGGTGGTGATCGTGCTGCTGCTGGTGGTCGCCGCGGTGGTGGCGCTGTACCTGCAGGCCCGGCACGACAGCACGCAGGAGGCCCGCAACCGCTCGGTCGCCGTGGCGGAGGCGTTCGCCAACGCGCCCGGCACGCGCGCGGCCCTGAGCGCCCCCCGCCCCACGACGATCCTGCAGCCACGCGCGGAGGCCGCCCGCAAGGCGACCGGTGTGGACTTCATCGTCGTCATGAACACCGACGGCATCCGCTACAGCCACCCCAAACCGGACCGCATCGGCAAGAAGTTCGTGGGCACCATCGCCCCCGCGCTGGCCGGCGGGACGGTGGTCGAGGAGATCAACGGCACCATCGGGCGCCTGGTCCAGGCGGTCGTACCGATCAAGGCCCCGGACGGGAAGGTCGTGGGCCTCGTGTCGGCGGGCATCACCACCGCGAACGTGGGCGGCGCCGCCAACCGCCAGCTCCCGCTGGTCCTGACGGCGGCGGCCGTGGGCCTGGCCCTGGCGACCGCGGGCACGGCACTGGTGAGCAGACGCCTGCTGCGGCAGACGCACGGCCTCGGCCCGGACGAGATGACCCGCATGTACGAGCACCACGACGCGGTGCTGCACGCGGTGCGCGAGGGCGTGCTCATCGTCAGCGGCGAGGGCTCCTTGCTGCTCGCCAACGACGAGGCGCAGCGCCTGCTCGACCTGCCCGCCGACGCGGAGGGCCGGCACGCGCTGGACCTCGGCCTCGACCCCGACACCGCGGAGCTGCTGGCCTCCGGCCGCGTGGCCACGGACGAGGTGCACCGGGTCAAGGACCGCCTGCTGGCCGTCAACCAGCGGCCCACCGACGTCCAGGGCGGCCCGCCGGGCAGCGTCGCCACCCTGCGTGACTCCACCGAGCTGCGCGCCCTGTCCGGCCGGGCCGAGACGGCGCGGGAACGCCTCAACATGCTCTACGACGCCGGTGTGGGCATCGGCACGAGCCTGGACGTCGCCCGTACCGCGGAGGAACTGGCGGAGCTCGCCGTGCCCCGGTTCGCCGACTTCGCGACCGTCGACCTGTTCGACGCCGTGCTGGCCGGCGGCCAGCCGGAGGGGGCGACGGCCGTGCGCCGTGCCGCCGCGCGCGGGGTCCTGGAGGACGCCCCGCTGTACAAGGTGGGCCGGCAGATCAGGTACGTCGACACCTCGCCGCAGGCCCGCAGCCTGCGCACCGGGCAGGCGGTCCTGGAGCCGGATCTCGCCGCGGCGCCCGGCTGGCACGCGCAGGACCTGGAGCGCACCGGACAGGTCCTGGAGTACGGCATCCACTCGCTGATCACGGTGCCGCTGCGTGCCGGGACCCTGGTCCTGGGCGTGGTGAGCTTCTGGCGCTCGCAGAAGCCGAACCCCTTCGACGCGGAGGAACTGGCCCTCGCCGAGGAGCTGGTGACGCGCGCCGCGGTCTCCATCGACAACGCCCGCCGCTACACGCGCGAGCACAGCATGGCCGTGACCCTGCAGCGCAGCCTCCTGCCGCGTACGCTGCCCGAGCAGTCCGCCCTCGACATCGCCTACCGCTATCTGCCCGCGCAGGCCGGGGTCGGCGGCGACTGGTTCGACGTACTGCCCCTCTCGGGGGCCCGTGTCGCGCTCGTGGTCGGCGACGTCGTCGGGCACGGCCTGCACGCCGCGGCCACCATGGGCCGGCTGCGCACGGCGGTCCACAACTTCTCCGCGCTCGACCTGCCGCCCGACGAACTCCTCTCGCTGCTGGACGAGTTGGTCGGCCGTATCGACCAGGACGAGACCACGGACGGCGACAGCGCCCTGGTCACCGGCGCCACCTGCCTCTACGCGGTCTACGACCCGGTGTCGCGGATGTGCACGATCGCGCGGGCCGGTCATCCGCCGCCCGCGCTGATCCGGCCCGACGGCAGTGTCGGCTTCCCCGACGTGCCCGCCGGGCCCCCGCTCGGACTCGGCGGCCTGCCGTTCGAGACGGCCGACCTCACGCTGGAGGCGGGCAGCCGCCTCGTCCTGTACACGGACGGGCTCGTCGAGGACCGCGGCCGGGACATCGACGAGGGGCTGGAACTCCTGCGGGGCGCGCTGGAGCGCGCCGGCGACTCGCCGGAGGAGACGTGCCGGTCGGTGCTGGACTCCCAGTTGCCGGCCAAGCCCAGTGACGACGTGGCCCTGATCGTCGCCCGCACCCGGGCCCTGCCCGCCGACCACATCGCCGAATGGCAGGTGCCCAACGACCCGGCGGCGGTGGGCGAGGTACGCGCGTCGGTCAGCCGCCGGCTCACCGCGTGGGGTCTGGAGGAGCTGGCCTTCAGCACGGAACTCGTCCTGAGCGAGCTGGTCACCAACGCCATCCGCTACGGCGCCGACCCCATCCAGGTGCGTGTGCTGCTGGACCGCACCTTGATCTGCGAGGTCTTCGACAGCAGCAGCACCTCGCCGCACCTGCGGTACGCGGCGATGACCGACGAGGGTGGCCGCGGCCTGTTCCTGGTCGCCCAGCTGACCGAACGCTGGGGCACCCGCTACACGCCCGACGGCAAGGTGATCTGGGCCGAGCAGCCGCTGCCCTGACGGCGCCTCCGCCCGTCTCACCCCTTTTGGTCCGTACCTTCTTCGTGCGTCCCTACGAACTTCTTCCGTGACGGGTGTCCCCTCCCGGCCGTAGCTGATAGGAAACCTTCCTATCAGTGTCACGCACGGCCAACTCCCCCACCCCCCACCACGATTTGGAGACCCCGTGACGCACCACTCCGACGAGTCCGCCCATCCCAGCCGCATCGCCCGGCGCACCGTCCTGGCGGCGGCCGCCGCCTCCCTGGCCGCCGTACCGCTCCTGCGGCCGTCGCACGCCTCCGCCTCGACGGCCGCGGCCTGCACCCCGCTCGACGACGCGGCGAAGAAGGAGATCGCCATGAAGCTGGTGTCGAGCGCGGAGAACTCCTCGCTCGACTGGAAGGCGCAGTACAAGTACATCGAGGACATCGGCGACGGCCGCGGCTACACCGCCGGGATCATCGGCTTCTGCTCCGGCACCGGCGACATGCTCGACCTGGTCCAGCTCTACGCCGACCGCAAGCCCGGCAACGTGCTGGCCAAGTACCTCCCGGCGCTGCGCGCGGTGAACGGCACCGACTCGCACGACGGCCTGGACCCCGGCTTCCCCCGGGACTGGGCGAGGGCGGCCCGCGACAGCGCGTTCCAGCAGGCGCAGAACGACGAGCGCGACCGGGTGTACTTCAACCCGGCCGTGCGCCAGGGCAAGGCCGACCGGCTCGGCACACTGGGCCAGTTCGCCTACTACGACGCCATCGTGATGCACGGCGACGGCGACGACCCCACGAGCTTCCGCAACATCCGCAGGCGCGCCCTCGGCAAGGCCAGCACGCCGGCACAGGGCGGCGGCGAGACGGCGTACCTGAACGCCTTCCTCGACGCGCGGGTGTGGGCGATGAAGCAGGAGGAGGCCCACAGCGACACCAGCCGGGTGGACACGGAGCAGCGGATCTTCCTGCGCAACGGCAACCTCTGCCTGAACACTCCGCTGGACTGGAAGGTGTACGGCGACAGCTACCACATCGGCTGACGACGGGCGGGCCGCCGTACCGCCCACCGAGCGGTACGGCGGCACCCCATAAACGTGGCTTATGAGCCCATAGGCCGGACCCGCGTACCGACTTAGGTTTGCCTTAGTTTAGGCTTCCTGTTCGAGTCGATCTTTTCGCCGCTCGAAGGGAACCTGATCATGCCCCGCCCCCTGCGGGTAGCCATCGTCGGAGCCGGCCCCGCCGGGATCTACGCGGCCGACGCGCTGCTCAAGTCCGACGCGGCCGCCGAACCCGGTGTGTCCATCGACATCTTCGAGCGCATGCCCGCGCCGTTCGGACTGATCCGCTACGGCGTGGCCCCCGACCACCCCCGCATCAAGGGCATCGTCACCGCCCTGCACCAGGTGCTCGACAAGCCGCAGATCCGCCTCTTCGGCAACGTCGACTACCCGGCCGACATCAGCCTGGACGACCTGCGCGCCTTCTACGACGCCGTGATCTTCTCCACGGGCGCGACCGCCGACCGCGCGCTGCCCCTCCCCGGCATCGACCTCGACGGCTCCTACGGCGCCGCCGACTTCGTGTCCTGGTACGACGGCCACCCGGACGTGCCGCGCACCTGGCCGCTGGAGGCCGAGAAGGTCGCCGTGCTCGGCGTCGGCAACGTCGCCCTGGACGTCGCCCGCATCCTCGCCAAGACGGGCGACGAGCTGCTGCCGACGGAGATCCCGCCGAACGTGCACGAGGGCCTCAAGGCCAACAAGGCGCTGGAGATCCACGTGTTCGGCCGCCGTGGCCCGGCGCAGGCGAAGTTCTCCCCGATGGAGCTGCGGGAGCTGGACCACTCGCCCACCATCGAGGTGATCGTCGACCCCGAGGACATCGACTACGACGCGGGCTCCATCGAGACCCGGCGCGGCAACAAGCAGGCCGACATGGTCGCCAAGACGCTGGAGAACTGGGCGATCCGCGACGCCGGCGACCGCCCGCACAAGCTGTTCCTGCACTTCTTCGAGTCGCCCACCGAGGTGCTCGGCGAGGACGGCAAGGTCGTCGGCCTGCGCACCGAGCGCACCGCCCTCGACGGCACGGGCAACGTCAAGGGCACCGGCGCGTTCAAGGACTGGGACGTCACCGCGGTCTACCGCGCGGTCGGCTACCTCTCCGACAAACTCCCCAAGCTGCCCTGGGACATCGAGTCCGGCACCGTCCCGGACGAGGGCGGCCGGGTCGTCCAGGAGTCCGGCGAGCACCTGCGGTCGACGTACGTCACCGGCTGGATCCGGCGCGGCCCGGTCGGCCTGATCGGCCACACCAAGGGCGACGCCAACGAGACGGTGGCCAACCTGCTGGACGACCACGCGAACGGCCGGCTGCAGACCCCCGCCTCCCCCGAGCCCGAGGCCGTGGACGCCTTCCTGGGCGAGCGCGGCATCCGCTTCACCACCTGGGAGGGCTGGTACAGGCTGGACGCCGCCGAGAAGGCGCTGGGCGAGCCGCAGGGCCGCGAGCGCGTGAAGATCGTCGAGCGTGAGGACATGCTCCGCGAGAGCGGCGCCTGACCGGGGGCCGGTCGTGCCGCCCGGCACGACAGGCCAGGATCATGGCGGCGGAGCGGAACCACCGCCGCCGTCCGGACGTTTCCACGGGGAGGTACGACCACGGGGGCCGTACGGGGACGAACGGGGTGGGCGTGGCGCGGGTACTGGTCATCGGCGGCGGAATCGCGGGCACGGCGACGGCACTCGCGCTGCACAAGGCCGGGCTGGACGTCCAGGTGCACGAGGCCCATCCGGACTCGGCCGAGGACCTGGGCGCGTTCCTCACCCTGGCGAGCAACGGCATGCGGGCGCTGGCGCAGCTCGACGCCTCCGCCGCCGTCACCGCGCTGGGCTTCCCGCTGACCTCGATGCGGGTCCTCGACGGCACGGGCGCCGAGCTGGCGCGGACCCCCATCGGCGAGGCCGGCGACCCGCTGCTGCGGTACCGGTGCCTGCGCCGCGGCGACCTCAACTCCGGTCTTCAGGCGGAGGCCTCACGCCGGGGCATCGGCATCCGGCACGGCGCGCGGCTGGCCTTCGTCGTGGAGGACGCCGGCAGTGTCACCGCCCACTTCGCCGACGGCAGCAGGGCCACCGGCGACCTCCTGATCGGCGCCGACGGACTCGGCTCCACCGTCCGCAACGCGACCGCCCCCGCCGTGCAGCCCCGTTACGCGGGCCAGCAGGTCTTCTACGGCTACACGGGCGCCGCGCCCCTGCCCGCCGGGGACGCGGGCATCACCATGATCCGCGGCACCGGTGCCGCCTTCGGCTTCGCGGTCTCGCCGGACGGGGAGACGTACTGGTTCGCCCGGGTGTCCGCGGATCCGCTGCCCGCCGAGCGGATCGCCCACGGCACCCCGGCCGACTGGCGCGCGCTGCTCCTCCCGCTGCTGCGCAAGGACTCCACGCCGGCCGCGGACATCGTCGCCGCGACCGGCGAGGACGTCCTGGTCACCAACGCCACCGAGATCCCCACCGGCAGCCCCTGGCGCGCCGGCCGCACCCTGCTCGTCGGCGACGCGGCGCACGCGGCCTCCCCCGCCACCGGCCAGGGCGCGTCGATGGCGCTGGAGGACGCGGTGGTGCTCGCCAAGTGCCTGCGCGACGCGCCGGACACGGACGCCGCCCTCGCCCGCTACGAGGAGCTGCGCCGCCCTCGCGTGGAGCACAACATCACGGTCAGCGGCAACATCTCCCGGGGCGTGCCCTCGCCGTCCCCCGCGAGCCGGGCCGCCGCCCCCGCCCGCCCCGGCGAGGACGAGATCGTACGGCTGCTGGACTGGCAGTCCCACGCCTGGGCCTGACGCCCCCTCATTACCGCCCCGCAGCGTCTTCCGGCGCGAAATCGGCGAACTCATCCCTCGATGCGGCCCGACCCTATACTCTGCACTTTCTTCACCAGAAATTCACACAGGGGGGCAGATCTCCATGCGTATACGCGCAGTCGCCGCAACCGCCGCCGCGGGAACTCTCGCCGTACTGGCCGCCGTTCCGGCCCACGCCACCGAGTACTCCTCGGCGCTGAAGATCAGGGGCGTCCAGTACGACGCACCCGGCAGAGACTCCAACAGCTGCACGACCGGGAACACCAAGAACGAGTACCTGACGATCAAGAACTACTCGTCGCACACGACCGTGAACCTCAAGGGCTACGTGGTCAAGGACAAGGCCGGCAACCGGTTCACCTTCACCCACAACCACTACCTGCAGCCCCGCGACTACGTGAAGCTGCGCGGCGGCCACGGCACCGAGTCGGACAGCAAGAACGTCGCGTACCGCAACAACTGCAACTTCATCTGGAACAACGACAAGGACACGATCTACCTCTACAAGCCGTCCGGCGCGCACGCCGACTCGCACGCCTACACCAAGGCCGCGAACGACCGTGACGGGAACGGGTACATCACGTTCCACGGGTGACGGCGGAGGAGCGGGCGAGCAGCACACGCCCGCTCACTCCCGCGCACAGCAGCCCGGACACCATGCAGACCAGGCTCAGCGCCGGGCCGGAGGACCAGTCCACGCTCGCCGCGCGCACGGCCAGCACGACGGTGACCGCGGCCCCGGTGCCGGGCAGCGCGAGCAGGGCGGGACGGGTGCGGCCGAGGTCGTCCTCCGCCAGTGAGCCGAGTACTCCGACGCCCAGGGCGAGGGCCCACACCCCGAGGGCCTGCGCGTCGGCGCGGCCGGTGTCCCAGGGGACGAAGGCGGCCCAGAATCCGGGGCGGGTCAGCAGACCCGCCCCGATGCCCAGCCAGGACGAACCCAGCACCGCCAGAAGGGGTTTCGACCAACCGGGCAGGGGCGCCGCGCGCACCGCGAGCGGCGCGCCGGGGGTGAGGTGCTGCCAGGTCAGCAGGGCGACGGCGGCCACGGCGAGCAGGCCGAGCGTGAACACCCAGCCCAGGCTGAACAGCACGGGGACGACGGAACCGCCCTGGGCGATGTAGAGGTCCTTCGCGTTGAGCAGGCTCACCCCGAACAGGCCGATCAGGACGACGGCCAGCGGATACAGCAGCGTTCGGGCCTCCTGCCACAGGCGGACCTTGCCGACCGTGAACAGCGCCGGGGCCGTGCCGAGCATGGCCGCGCCCACCAGACCCTGACTCAGCGGGTCGGGCGAGGGCCAGGCCCCGAAGACGTGCCCGGTGAGGTTCACGAGCATCAGCACTGCCCCGGCGAGCAGGCTGACGACCGCCACCGCGGTGGCCAGCGTCGCCACCCCGGCCGTCAGCGGGCGGCCGTCCGCCCCGGCAAGGGCGGGAGTTGACGCGTCGGACGTGTTCGGCATGGCCACTTCCGTTCCCTGGTGGTCCGAGCGGCTACGCGAGGGGGGACGACACACCGACGGCGGGGGCGGGCTCCGCCGGGACCGCGCGCCTGAGCACCTCGCGGGCGTACATCACGCGCATGCTCACCACGGCGGTGGCGGCGAACGCCAGCATCCCGCAGCCGATGGCCACGCCCGCCGACAGCGCGGTGGACCGGTCGAGGTCGAGTCCCCGCTGGAGCACGGGCACCGCGCCCACCGACAGCACCGGTGCCAGGCACAGGGCGGTCAGATGCAGCCGCCACTCCTCTCGGGCCCAGCTCCGCCCGGCCCGGCCGGAGCGCCGGGCACCGCCGGCCATCACCGCGTAGGCGACGGCGTACGGCAGCAGGTAGGCGCCCAGCAGCCGGTGCCCCGTGGCACCGAGGTCCAGGTAGGAGCGGACGATCCACACCAGCGCGGCCGCTCCGGCGAGATGCGCGGCGGCCAGGACGGGCAGCGGGGCCCAGGTGCCCGTCACGCCGCCCACCCGCGCGCGCCGGTCGAGGGTGCGCGAGGCGACCAGCGCGCCGAGCACGACGATCGAGCCGAGGTGCTGGACGGCCACGAGGTTGATCGCCGTCATCGGCAGGCCCGGCAGCACCCAGGGCAGGGTGCCCCACTCCAGGCGCAGCAGCGGCGCGGTCAGCAGGTAGCCGTAGCACAGCAGCATCCAGCGCTGGTGCAGGTCCGGGTGGCCGCCGACGGCCGCCAGGACGCCGAAGGTCACGCTCAGCACGGTGCCGACCAGGATGGTGGCGAGGACGATCCAGAAGGCCGCCCCGCTGAAGGCGTCCTCGGGTGCCGTGCGCGCCAGGTAGAGTGCGGCGCCCGCCATCGAGGCGTACACGGTGGCCGCGAAGACGACGCCGAGGACGCGGTGCAGACGGGTGCGCCGGCGGGCCGCCGTGAGCAGCTGCGCGGGGCCCAGCAGCATCAGCGCCCCGCCCAGCACCGAGTGCGCGATCAACGGCACGAGACTGTGCCGGTACGGCGCGATCCGGGTCGCGAGCGCGTCGGTGACGTAGTGCGGCGAGACCATGCGGCCCAGCAGCCACTCGCCGAAGGCGGGCGCGCCGGGGCGGGCGTACGGCCACAGTTCGGTCATCGCGATCGGCGCGTACGCGACGCACATGACCGTCACGGCGACGACGGCGCCGCGGCGCAGGCTGCCCCTCGTTGGACGACGCACGACGACTCCCTGCCCGGGGCGCCACTCCGATCCCCGATAGTCTCTTCTGGACTGTCGAGAAGGTAGGGCCGAGCCGCCGTCGGGGTCAACGGTCCGTCGTGCGTTCGTCCCGCCGCTCCACCCACCGCCAGAAGTCGACCATCATCCGCTCATAGCGGATGCCGAACTCCAGGGCCTCGCGCTGGCCCGGCGTCAGCAGTTCGCCGACGCTGTCGGCCAGCTCCTCGTACTCCCCCAGCGTGCGCCGGTGTTCGTGGAGCTGGGTGGGGGCCAGCACGTCGGGCCGGCCGCCGAACCAGAGCTTGAGGATGCCGCGCTCCCGGGCCTCGACCGGCACGAACTCCGGGTCGGCGAGCCACCGCTGAAGGGCGGCCCGGCCCTCGTCCGTCAGGTTCAGCACCCGCCGGTTGCGCCCGCTCTCGCGCCGCACCTGCGAGAGCAGTCCCGCCTGGAGGAGGCGGTCGCACTGCGCGTACACCTGCGCGTGCGGCACCTGCCAGAACGGGGCCACGGTGCGGCCCGCCTCCACCTTCACGTCGTAGGCGCTCGCCTCGCCCAGTTCGCCGATGATGCCGAGCACGAGATACGAGGACGTGGTCAACCGGGCGTCAGACATGGGGCGACCGTATCGCCCGCGCCGTTCGGCGCGGAGCGGGGCCGCGAGCGGCCGGCGGGCGGCGGTGCCGGCCGGACTCCGGCACCGCCTGAAACGGCGCGAACAGGCCCCGCCCCGAAGCGGATGGTGGGCGGGTCCTGTTCGCGGCCGCCATTGTGGCCGCCCCGCGGCTCGGCGGAACACGCGTGAACTGTCATGTCCTGGAGCAGATCGATCACACCCCGTGTGCGCCACGCACATTCCGTGTGCAGACCCCGTGTGATCTCAACCGACCCGCCCGGACGATACTGGTGTCCGCACGTGCCCCCGTTCTCAGATGGACCCATGCGCATCTCCCCGAATGTCCGACCGGCCCCGTCCCCCAACCTGTGGCTGACGCGCGGCCGCCATGACGGAACCGACGCCCCTGAGGTCGTCCGAGCGACCCTGCGGCGGCTCCAGGACAGAACGGTCCTCGACGACCAGCACGAACTGCCCGGGCCCGACGGCGAGGAGGGCCCCGAACGGATCTTCGAGGCCCGCTGGAAGGCCGCCGGGACGGCGACCGTGCGCGCCCGGCTCACCCTGGCCCGTCCCGTGGAGGGCGGTCAGGAGTGGGTGCTCGCGGCCGAGGCGGAGCGCCCGTGGAACGAGGAGTGGCCCTCGCCCGCCACCATGTTCTGGCCCGACGACCCCGGCACCGCCTGGGACCACGAGCCCGCCACGGGGCTGCGGCTGCGGGGCGCCGCGCATCTGCCCACGGAGGACAAGGAGATCCGGCGTCTGCTGCGCGGCTGCGTGCGCGGCGGCTGGAGCATCAACGTGGTCGTGCACGAGGCGATGACGCCCGACGAGGCGGGCCGCCGGCCGCTGGGCCCGCTGCTGCCGCCGAGTCTGCGGCACCGCGTGCTGGAGCACCGTGCCGCGCCCGAGCAACTGCGCATCGTCAACCGCGCGCTGCGGGAGTTCGGTGTGCAGGTGCCGCGCGGCGGGGCCGTGATGCTGCCCACGGACCCGGCGCCGCCCGGCTTCGACGCGGACGCGTTCTCCGTACGCACCGTCTTCCTCGACGGCACACGGCCGACGGAGCTGGTCGACGCGCTGAGCCGGTTCGCGGCGCTGCCCCTGCCGCTGCCGGACGGCGGTGCCGAGGCCGTCCGGGAGCTGCGTGACGACTGGGACCTGATGACCCTGGAGGAGCAACTCGACCACGAGCGCAGGCTGGTGGCGATGTACTCCGAGGCGCTGGAGGCGATGACGAAGTCGCGGGACCTGTACCGCGAGGCCGCCGAGCGCGCCCACGAGGCGCTGACCGTCCTGCGTGAGAACGGCGCCGACGTTCCCGCGCAGCCACAGCCCCGGCCGCCCGCCCCCGCGCCGGGCTCGCCGTTCCAGCAGCTGACGCGCACGTTCGAGCGGCTCAAGGGCAAGGCGCTGCGGCCGGCGGCCGGCGCCGACGGGGGAAGCGAGGCAGACGGCCGACCGGAAGGGGCCGACAGCTGAGACACCGGCCGCGCGCCGCCCGGGAAAAGGTTCCGGGGCGGCCGCGCGGCCGCCCCGGAACCCGCTGGCACCCCCTGGGGCCGGTTCGTCACTCCGGCCGGCCGACGGCGGCCAGCGGGCGCCGCGTCGGCGCGGTCGCCTCCGGCGCGCTGGAGGCGAGGCGTACGACCAGGGCCGTCAGCGCCGCCAGCGCCGCAGCCACCGCGGCCAGGCCCGCGATCCAGCCCGGTGCGAGCGTGAGGTCCAGGCCCCGGGACAGCCAGGCCGAGTGGAAGCGGCCCTGGTACAGCTGGGCCGCGGCGAGAACCGCCGTCACCACCATCGCGAGCGCGAGGGCGGGCGGGACGGGCCGCAGGGTCACCACCACGGCGAGCACCGCGCACAGCGCCGACACCGCGATCGAGGAGGTGTAGAGCGCGACGGGCTCGCCCTCCTGGTACATCGGGAACCACAGCAACGCGCACAGGAAGAGCGCGCCCGCCACGATCAGGCCCGGCCACGTCGGGCGCTCGGCGGGACGCCTCGGCGCACGGGCCGGCCGGTGCGGCACGATGCCGGAGCCGGCGGACGGCGGGGCCGGCGGGACGGGCGGCGGGAAGGCCCCGCCGGGGCCCCAGCCGGTCTCGCCGTCCGGCCGCACGGAGGGAGGTTCCGGATCGGGCAGGGTGGCGAGGGCCGCGCGCTCCTCGCTCAGCTTGCCGATGAGTTCCACGAGGTCCTCGACCGGCCGCGCGGAGGCGGCGGCCCGTGCGGCCTCGCGGCCGAAGTGACGCTCCGTCTGCGTGCGGTGGAGCAGCGCCATCAGCCGGGTCACCTCCTCCACCGGGCGGTTCTCGGCCGCCGCACGGATGGCCTCGTCGGCGCTGGCGGCGTCGCGGGGCGGCCGGGTCAGCAGGGTGACCAGCCGGGTGACGTCCTCGACGGAGCGGTCCGTGCCCACCGCGCGCAGCGCGTCGACGGTGGCGTCGGCGTACTGCGGGGACTCCTCCAGCAGGGTGATGAGATCGGCGACCTCCTCCAGCGGACGGTCGGCGACCGCGGCGTGCACCAGGGCGCTGACCGGGTCCTCGTTCGCGGCGGCTATGGAGGGGTCGTTCGGCTTGGATGATGACGAGCGGATGCTCATGACTCTCCTCCATGGAAGAGATCGAAGGTTCGCCGGCACCCGCGTCTCCCGACGCGGGTGCCGGCGTTGCAGTGCAGTGTCATTACTAGGTGGTAGCTCCACCGCGTGCCACCCGGGTGGGCCACGGGTATGAACCAGGGGTACGTACGTAGGGCGGAAGCGGGAATCCGAGGGAGGGGCGGGCCGTTCGGCCCGCCGGATGTGGAGGACCCGTGAAACCGAGCACGACGGTGATCGTCATCACACTCGCCCTCGCGGCACTGGTCCTCGGCGTGGCCGTGGCCCTGTTCGTGAGACTGCTGCGGACCCGCCGCGACCTCAGGCGTGCCGGGCTGCCCACCGGGCCACGCTGGGTTTTCTGGGGCGCTGTCCTTTACTTCTTGCTGCCGACCGACCTCCTGCCCGACCCGATCTATCTGGACGACATCGGCGTCCTGCTCCTCGCTCTGCGCACACTGCACGGCTCCCCCGGTGGGCCGAATCGTCACGAAACCTCCCTCTGACTACGCAGAGTAAGGAAACCAACCACCCGTTCGATTCGTATAACTGACTGGAAGGGCAAGGCAGTCGGCGGACCGGGCGGCGCCCAGAGCGGGGCGCGCCGGGTCGGCGCAGTACTGACGAGGGAGAGACGATGCAACCGTTCGCGCTCAACTACGCACGTCCGGCGGTGGAGTTGGAGGCCACGACTCCGTATGTGTACGACCCCGGGCTGCAGTTGAACGTGCTCATGGACGGCCGGGTCGCCGCCGGTGATCACGCCCTGCTCAGAGAGTTGGGGACGACGACGTCCACCGCCGGATCCAAGACACACTTCGACGACTGAACACATCACAGCCGAACATGACTGTCCTGATCCTGACCAGTGAAGAGGACGTGACCGCCGACATGGTGGTCGTGCATCTGAACGCGTCCGGGGTCCCGGTGGTCCGCCTGGATCCCGCGGACCTGCCCGGAGGCGTCGCGCTGTCCGGCGAGTACGTGCACGGCGCCTTCCGCGGTCATCTCCAGTCCGCGGGCCGTCTGGTGAGCATCTCCGGCCTGCGGTCGGTGTGGGTGCGCAGGCCCGGCGCGGCCGCCACCCGCGCGAGCGAGCCCTCCGCCTGGCTGACCGAGGAGTCCACCCAGGCGCTCTACGGCATGCTGCGCGGCTCGGACGCCCGCTGGATGAACCATCCCGACGCGGCCCGCAGGGCCCGCCACAAGCCCTGGCAGCTCCGGCACGCCCAGCGCTGCGGACTGCCCGTACCGGCCACGCTCATCACCACCTTCCCGCAGGCCGCCCGCGAGTTCGCCGACCGCTACCCCGATCTGGTGGTCAAGCCGGTCTCCGGAGCGCACCCGCAGGACCCGCCCCGCGCGGTACCGACCAGCCGGGTCGCGCCGGACACGGACTTCGCCGCCGTGGCCTACGGGCCCACGCTGCTGCAGCGCCGGGTCGGCAAGAAGGCCGACATCCGGCTGACGGTCGTGGGCGACCGGCTGCTCGCGGCCCGCAAGGCGACCGACGAGAGGGCGCACCCCGACGACCCCGCCTCGGTCGACGTGCGCTTCGCCTCGTCCGACATACCCTGGCGCGCCACCGACGTCCCGCCCCGCGTCGCCGACGCGGTCCGCACCTATCTGCGCAGTGCCGAACTGGCCTACGGCGCCTTCGACTTCGCGGAGGACGCCGACGGCACCTGGTGGTTCCTGGAGTGCAACCAGTCGGGGCAGTTCGGCTTCGTCGAGGTGGAGACGGGACAGCCGATCGCCCGGACCGTCGCGGAGTGGCTCGCCCGTCCCGGCCCGCAGGAACAGACGCAGGTCAACGGCGCCGACAGCACCGTTTGTCGAGGACGCGCGGACCGCGGGTCAGGCGGGCAGTGAGCCGGGCATCAGCGCCGTGCGCTGCCAGCCCGCTCCCGGGTCGGCGCGGCGCTCGGAGGACGGTGCGCCACCGAAGGACTGCAGCGGCCGCATGGCGTACTCCAGTTCCCGGCTCACACGCTCGGCCTCCCGGCGAGTCTGAGTGGGGACGTCGCCGCGCTCGGCGACGAGGCGGTCGTAGATGGGGGAATCCTGGAACACCGACGTGCCTTTCGTATGGCGGCCCATGCGCATGGGCACGGCTGTCGAGTGTAAGGGCCGGGACAGACAGTGGCGTGAATTCCCAGGAGCACTTGACGCGGGGACGGGTGTACGGATACCCGGCCCGGAGTGATCCGGGCGGTCAGGCGCCGGTCGTGGAGCCGGGCCGCATGATCATCAGTACCGTGACGGTCGCCCACAGCAGGTTGAACACACCGGTGAACATGGCGAGTCGGGCGATGCTCGACCGCTCGACGGGCTGCCGCGCGTCCAGCCCCGCGAGCAGTTCCTCCTGACGGGGCAGGACGAAGGCGATCAGGAGGCCGGCGGCGGCCGTGGTGAGGACGATGGAGGCGATGAGCCATCCGCTGCCGAGGACGCCCATCGCGCCGGCGGTGGCGAACCCGAGCACCGGGACCGCCGCGCCGACGCCGGAGTAGACCCGGCAGATGCTGTGCAACAGGCGGACGGTGCCCACCGCCGCCGCGTCGGAGCCGGCACGGCGTGCCGCCGGCGGCACCATGCTCGCCGCGACCGTGACGGGGCCGACGGCCACGATGGCCGCCAGGACGTGGAGGGCGAGCAGGACCTTCGTCATCGGGCGGGAGCCTTTCCGGGGTGCGATCAAGCGGTGCCCGGCAAACGCTAGGGATCTTCGCAGCACCCGCACAGGGGCGGAAACGACAGATTCCAACGGGTTCCCGCCAGCCGATCCATCTGCTGTTTCCCACTCCATCGCAGGTCACAGAGCTGGCGGGAATTCGTTTATCCTGGCGCTCATGCACACGGTGGCGATCCTCGTACTCGACCATGTGGTGCCGTTCGACATGGCGGCTCCCATGGAGGTGTTCGGCCGTACACGGCTGCCGGACGGGCGCCGCCCGTACCGGGTGCGGCTGTGCGCCGCGTCGCGGGACGTCCGCGCGGACGGTTTCGAGATCCGGGTCGGTCATGGTCTGGAGGCACTGATGGACGCCGACACCGTCGTCGTCCCGGGCTGCTCGCAGCTCGTCGAGGAGTTCCCCCCGCGCGTACTGGACGCGCTGCGGGAGGCCGCGCGGGCCGGCACCCGGATCGCGTCGGTGTGCGCGGGCGCCTTCGTGCTGGCCGAGGCCGGACTGCTGAACGGCCTGCGCGCCACCACGCACTGGGTGGCCGCGGCCGAACTGGCGCGGCGCTACCCGGAGGTCGAGGTGGCGCCCGACGTGCTGTACGTCGACAACGGGCAGATCCTCACCTCGGCGGGCGCCGCCGCGGCGCTGGACCTGTGCCTGCACATGATCCGCAGCGACCTGGGATCGGCCGTCGCGGCGGACGCCGCCCGGCTCTCCGTGATGCCGCTCGAACGCGAGGGCGGGCAGGCCCAGTTCATCGTGCACGAGCAGCCGCCCGTGCCGCGCGGCTCGACCCTCGAACCGGTCCTGGAGTGGATCGAGGACAACCTGGCCGGCGAGATCACCCTGGGCATGCTGGCGGCGCGGTCGGGGATGAGCGAGCGCACCTTCAGCCGCCGCTTCCGTGAGCAGACGGGGACGACGCCGCTGCAGTGGCTGCTGCGGGCACGTGTGCGCCGGGCCCAGTATCTGCTGGAGAACAGCGACCGCCCGGTCGAACGGATCGCGCAGCAGTCGGGGTTCGGTTCGCCGACGGCGTTCCGTGAGCGGTTCCGGCGGGTGGTCGGCACCACACCGCAGACGTACCGCGCCGCGTTCCACGGGAGGACGCGGGTCCCGGCCGCGCGCCCCTGAGGCGGCCGGTCAGACGGCGAGCGACAGGCCGCCGTCCGGGCCCGCCGGCCGCCGCGAGGCGATCAGCAGGGCATCGGCCTCGGCGATCGCCGCCTCGACGCTCGCCGTTCCCATCATGGCGCACAGGGCGCGGCCGACCTCCGTCAACTCCCGCGCGGTCTGCGGCTTCTCCCGCTCCGCCTGCGCGATGCGCAGCGACGCGTATCGGGTGAGCAGCGATCTGACGGCCTTCGGGTCGGCTACGCGCACGAAACGCCCCTCTCTCGGTGTCCGCACCCCGTGTTCCCGGGCAGGGCCGGACCATTCACGTCTTTCGCACCACAGGACCCCATGGACGAAATACCGCCCCTCGACCCGATTCCCGGCGGGCCCCGAGACGTTGAACAGAGCGTAACTCTCCCAGCACGAACGGTGAAGTCCATGACTCGCTCCGGCCGTCTTCTCTGCGCCCTCCACCTCGCCACCAGCGGCGGACTGGCCTGGACCACGGTCCTCGAATTCCTGTACGGCCCGCGGTGGGCGGCGTTGCTGTTCGCCGCCGCGAGTCTGGTTCCCGTCATCGCCGTCGTCCGCGAGACCCTGATCCGTGATCTGCGCGCGGCCGCCGCACGACCCGGGCGCCCGGCGCGCACCGCGGCGGACGAGGTCGTCCACGCGGAACTCGAAGCCGCCTGCTGCGAACGCTGGTGGACCAGCCTCGGCGTCCACCACGACACGGCCTGCCCGCACCGGACACGCCGCAGCAGCGCCGCCTGACGGGTGCCGCGCGGCGGACGGTCAGGCGACCTGGCCGCCGTGCAGCTCCCGGTACGCGCCGCCGCCGCGCAGGAGCTCCTCGTGGGTTCCGGTTTCCAGGATGTCGCCGTCACCCATGACCACGATCCGGTCGGCGCCGCGCACGGTGGACAGGCGGTGGGCGACGACGAACGTGGTGCGGCCGTCCAGCAGCCGGGCGAGCGCCTGCTGGACCAGGGCCTCGGAGCGGGTGTCCAGGGCCGAGGTCGCCTCGTCCAGGATCAGCACCTTGGGGTCCCGGATCAGCGCGCGGGCGATGGCGAGACGCTGGCGCTGGCCGCCGGACAGCCGCGCCCCGCGCTCCCCGACCAGGGTGTCGAGGCCCTGCGGCAGCCGCTCGACGAACTCCAGGGCGTTGGCGTCGCGCAGCGCCGCGCGCACCGTCTCCTCGTCGGCGTCGTCCATGCCGTAGGCGACGTTCTCCCGGACGGTGCCGTCGAAGAGGATCGACTCCTGCGGCACCACGGACACGAAGCGCCGGTAGGTACGCAGGTCGAGGGTGCTCATGTCGGTGCCGTCGAGCAGCAGCCGGCCGGAGGTCGGGCGGATGAACCCGATGACGAGGTTGAGCACCGTGGACTTGCCCGCGCCGGACGCGCCCACGAGGGCGATCGTCTCGCCCGGCGTGACCGCGAGGGTGAAGTCGCGTACGGCGGGCCGCCCGCCGTCGTAGGCGTGGGCGACGTTCTCGAAGGTGACGGCGCCGCGCAGCGAGGTCACCTCCGACTTGCCCTCGTTGTCCTCGAGTTCGGGCGCCTGGAGCACCTCGCCGACCGAACGGACCGACTCCAGGCCCTTGGTGATGACCGGGGCGAGGCTCGCCAGCGTGGTGGTGGAGTTGGTGAGGGTGGTCAGGAAGGCGCTGAGCATGACGACGTCACCGGGGGTGACACCCCAGACGCCGTAGTACGAGACCGTCGCGGCCCCGGCGAGGACGAGCACCCCGACGACGTTGAGGACGACCCAGGCCAGCGAGCCGAAGCGGCCGTTGACGAGGTCGAGGCGCAGGCCGGAGGTCAGCAGCCGGCTGAGGGTGCCGTCCATCCGGCGCAGCGCCTTGCCCTCCAGCCCGTGCGCACGGGTGACCGGGATGAGCCGCGTCATCTCCGACACCCTGGACGACAGGGTCTCCACCTCGTGCCGGAAGCGCTCGTTGTGGGTGCGCAGACGGGCCCGGAGGCGGGCCACGACGAACGCGGCGGCGGGCACGACGACGAGGAAGACGGGCACGAACTCCGGTGTGCGCACGGCGATGATGACGAGTCCGCCGGTGAGCACGGTGAGGGCGCCGAGCCCGCTCTCGGCGGTCTGCTGCACCATCTGCTCGACCGTCTCGACGTCACGGACGACCTTGGCCTGCAGCACGCCGGCGCTCACGCGTGCGTGGTAACCGATGGACAGCTGCTGCATGCGCGTGCACAGCGCGGAGCGCAGCGTGGTGCCCATGCGGCGCACGCTGCCGTACAGCAGGCGGACGTACAGCACGTGCAGCGGGTAGTTGACCAGCAGGATGAACAGGATGATCCCGGTGCTCAGCCAGAGTCTGCGGATCGGCGCGTGCTGGACGACGGTGTCGATGATGGACGCGGTGATCAGCGGCAGCAGCCAGACCGGGCTGTGCTTGACCGTGAACACGCCGACCGCCGCGATCAGGTGGCGGCGGTCGGCGCGGAACAGGTATCCGAGGGTGCGGATCGGGTGTTCGTCGCGGTAGCGGTGGTCGAGGGGTCTGTCCGACGACGCCATCGGCGGGGTCCTCCGTGGTGACCGTGGGCCGGGTCAGACGGCGTCGAGCTGTGCGATCTCGTCGGCCGGGAGGACGAGTTCGGTGGCGGCGAGGGAGTCGAGGATCGTCTCCGGGCGGCTGGCGCCCGGAATGGGCACGACCACCGGCGACTTGGCGAGCATCCACGCCAGGCACACCCGTTGCGGGCTCACCCCGTGGGCCTCGGCGATGCGCGCGAACGGCGCGTAGGCGGAGCCGAGTTCACGGGCGCGGGAGATGCCGCCGAGCGGGCTCCAGGGCAGGAACGCGATGCCGAGTTCGTCGCACAGGTCGAGCTCCGGCTCGCTGGAGCGGAAGGCCGGGGAGAACTGGTTCTGCACGGAGACCAGACGGCCGCCGAGGATCTCGTTGGCCTCCTTGATCCGCGTGGGGCTCGCGTTGGAGATGCCCGCCATACGGATCTTGCCCTCGTCCAGGAGGTCCCGGATCGCGCCGACGGACTCGGCGTAGGGCACCCTCGGGTCGGGACGGTGGAACTGGTAGAGCCCGATGGCCTCCACGCCCAGCCGGCGCAGGGACGCCTCGCAGGCCTCCTTCAGGTACGCGGGGCTGCCGTCCAGGGTCCAACTGCCGTCGCCGGGGCGCAGATGGCCGCCCTTGGTGGCGACCAGGACGTCCTTGCCGCGGTCGTGGGAGGCGAGGGCCTTGGCGATCAGGGTCTCGTTGTGGCCGACCTCGTGGGCGTCACGGTGGTAGGCGTCAGCGGTGTCGATCAGCGTCACGCCGGCGTCGAGGGCTGCGTGGATGGTGGCGAGGGAGCGCGCCTCGTCCGGGCGCCCCTCGATCGACATGGGCATTCCGCCCAGTCCGATCGCGCTGACTTCGACGTCACCGATACGGCGGGTGTGCATGGGCTCGTGACCTCTTTCCGCTGTCGCGGGACCGAATCATGTCCGGCTCGCCGCACGGGGCGTACGGCGGTGCCGGACCGCATTCCAGCGTGAACCCCCGGTGGGCCGGAGGTCCAATAGAGGAAAGAGAACGCATTCAGCAGCCGGGCCGCTGAATCGTCCCGCACCGCCGATCGGCTTGCGCGGTCCGCCGGTCGGTGTGCGAGGCTCGCTCACGATCAGCCGTCACGAGGGGCGGCGCACGGGAGAGGCGGCGGCATGCGCATCGGACTGCTGGGCACCGGCCCCTGGGCGGAGATGGCTCACGCCCCCGCGCTCGGTGAGCACCCGGGGCTGGATTTCACCGGAGTGTGGGGCCGCCGCCCGGAGGCGGCCGCGAAACTGGCCGACCGGCACGGCACGCGCGCCTACGACGACGTCGACGCGCTCTTCGCCGACGTGGACGCGGTCGCCGTGGCCCTGCCTCCCGCCGTGCAGGCGGACCTCGCGGTACGGGCGGCGCGGGCGGGGTGCCATCTGCTGCTGGACAAGCCGCTCGCGACGACGGTGGAGCAGGGGCGGGCGGTGGCCGAGGCGGTGCGGGCGGCCGGAGTCGCCTCCGTCGTCTTCTTCACCAGCCGCTTCATGCCCGGGACCGAGGCATGGATCGCCGCGCAGGCCGAGGCGGGCGGCTGGTTCACCGCGCGGGCGCAGTGGCTGGGGTCGCTGTACGGCAGCGGCAGCGACAGCCCGTTCGCCGCCTCGCCGTGGCGGCGGGAGAAGGGCGCCCTGTGGGACGTGGGACCCCATGCGCTGTCGGTGCTGCTGCCCGTCCTCGGGGACGTGCGCCGGGTCACGGCCGCCGCGCCCGGCCCCGGCGACACCGTCCATCTCGTCCTCGACCACGCGGGCGGCGCGTCGAGCAGCCTCACCCTGAGCCTGTCGGCCCCCGCCGCGGCGGCGGGCACCGCCGTCGAACTCCGCGGCGAGAGCGGCGTGGCCGAACTCCCCGCCGGTTCCGGGAACGCCGTCACCGCCCTGGTCCACGCCGCCGACGCGCTCCTGACCGCCGCCGGCACCGGCCGCCCGCACCCGTGCGACGCGGCCTTCGGGCTGCGGGTCACGGAGATCCTGGCGCAGGCCGAGACGTTGCTGGACGGCCGCGCCGTCTAGGACGTGTTGCGCCGGGCGGCGCGGCGGCGGCATCCCCTCCCCCGGCATGCGGTACCCGCCCCGCCGTAGGAGCGTGGTGGTGTGGGAAAGGTGGCCGGACTGTCAGCGCGCGGGGACCGCACCCGGCGGGGCTGGCTGCGGGGCGCGCCGCCGCCGTGGTGGGTGAGGGCACTGCCCGTGCTGCTGATCGCGGGCGTGTGCACCGCGGCGCTGATCAGTCCCGATCCGCTCGACATCGGGTTCCTGCTGGGAGCGATCCCGCCGCTGGCGGTCCTGTCGTACGGTCCCTGGGCGACCGCGCTGCTCGGCGCCGCCGTGGTGGTGGTGTTCAACGTGCCGGCCTTCCAGCTCAACGACCCCGGCAACACCGACCTGTTGACCATCGTCTTCGTGGCGGTGCTGAGCGTGTTCGTGTCCTACGTGCGCAGTCACCGCGACGCCCAGCTGGATCTGGAGCGCACGGTCGCCGAGGCCGCCCAGCGGGCGCTCGTGCCGCCCCTGCCAAAACGCGTCGGGGCGGTCCGCTGTGCCGGGCTGTACCGGGCCGCGCAGCGCGGCACCCTGGTGGGCGGCGACTTCTTCGACGTGCGCGAGGGGCCGTACGGGGTGCGGGCCGTGCTCGGCGACGTCCAGGGGCACGGACTGTCGGCGATCTCCACGGTGGCCTCCCTGCTGGGGGCCTTCCGGGAGGCAGTGCTCGACCAGCCGGACCTGGAGTCGGTCGCCGCCCGCCTCGACCGCAGGCTGCTGACGGACTCCGCCTCCTCGCGCTACGCCGAACTGTTCGCGACCGCCGTGCTGCTGGAGTTCTCGCGGGACGCGCGCTCGGTGCGGATGGTCTCCTGCGGGCATCCGGCGCCCCTGCTGCTGCGCGGCCGGGAGGCCACCGAGGTCGAGCTCACCGCGGGGACGCCGCTCGGGCTCGGCCTGTCCGACGGCGCCCCGCCCACCGGGCTGACCCTGCGGCTGGAGCCCGGCCACAGCCTCTTCCTGGCCTCGGACGGGGTCAGCGAGGCCAGGGACGGGACCGGCGCCTTCTATCCGCTGCCCGCACGCCTCGCGGACCTGGCCGACACCGACCCGGCGGTGCTGGCCGAACGGGTCTGGAACGATCTCGTGCGGTACTGCCCCGCCGTCGTCGACGACGTGACCATGCTCGTCCTCACGTCCGGGTCACCGGACGGTCGCTGACGTTCTCCTGCGTGGCGGACTGCTCCTGGTCGCCCTCGGCGTCGATGTGCGGCAGGATCCGGTCGAGCCAGCGCGGCGTCCACCAGGCGTGCGGTCCCAGCAGCGTCATCACGGCCGGGACCATCAGCAGCCGTACGACGCTCGCATCGATCAGCACGCTGACCGCGAGGCCCAGTCCGAGCATCTTGACCACCACGTTGTCGCTGATGATGAACGCGGCGAAGACGCTCATCATGATCAGCGCGGCGCAGGTGATCACCCGTGCCGTGATCTCCAGGGCATGGGCCACCGAGGCCTTGGCGTCACCGGTGCGCAGCCACGCCTCGTGGACCCGGGACAGCAGGAAGATCTCGTAGTCCATGCTCAGTCCGAAGATGATGGCGAACATCATCATCGGCACGTAGCTCTCGATCGGCACCTTGCCGTGGACGCCGAGCGCGGGCCCGCCCCAGCCCCACTGGAAGACGGCCACGACGACGCCGTAGGAGGCCCCGATCGACAGGACGTTCAGGACGGCCGCCTTGACGGCGACGAGGACGCCGCGGAAGACGGCGAGGATCACCAGGAAGGCCAGGCCCACCACGACGCCGATGATCAGCGGCAGCCGGCTCGACACGATGTCGCGGAAGTCGACCTGGGCCGCCGTCGTGCCGGTGACGTAGCCCTTGGCGTCCGTGCCGGAGACCGCTTCCGGGAGCGTGGTGTGGACGAGGCCGTTCACCAGGTCCGTGGTGGTGGCGCTCTGCGGGGACTGCGCCGAGTAGACCGTGCTGATCAGCACGTCGCCGTCCGGGGTGGGCGTCAGCGGGGTGACGGTCGAGGCGCCGGCGACGTCGTTGAGGGTCTTCTGCGCCGTGGAGGACAGGGCGGAGCGCTGGGAGGACGGGACGGAGCTCTGGTCGATGACGACGGTCAGGGGGCCGTTGGAGCCGGGACCGAAGGCGTTGGTCATCAGGTCGTAGGCCCGCCGGTCGGTGAAGGAGGTGGGGTCGGCGCCGTCGCCGACGTGCCCGAGCTGGATGGAGAACAGCGGGATGGCGAGGACCACGACGACCGTCACGCCCGCCGCCAGGAACTGCCAGGGCCTGCGCTCCACGCGCTGGGCGTAGCGGTGCCAGGTGCCCTGCGGCGTCGTGCCCGGCGGGGCGTCGGTCTCCGCGATGGGCTTGCGCACGTGCAGGCGGTCGATGCGCCGGCCGATCAGCCCGAGCAGGGCCGGTACGAGGGTCAGGGCGCCGAGCACCGCCGAGACGACGGTCACGGCGGCGGCGAGGCCGAGCTTGCCGATGAAGCTCACGCCGGAGGCGTACAGGCCGCCCAGGGCGATGATGACCGTGGTGCCGGAGACGAGGACCGCCCGCCCGCTGGTGGCGGTGGCGTGGCCCGCGGAGTGCACCGGATCGGCGCCGTCCATGAGGTTCTGCCGGTGCCGGGTGGTCAGGAACAGGGCGTAGTCGATGCCGACGCCGAGGCCGATCATCGTGGCCAGGGTCGGCGAGACGGTGGCGAAGGTGAAGGCGGCGGCGAACAGGCCGAGGATCGCGAGTCCGCCGACCGCGCCGACGAGCGCCGTCAGCAGGGGCAGACCGGCCGCGATCACGCTGCCGAAGCCGATCAGCAGGACGACGATGGCGACACCGAAGCCGATGGCCTCGCTCGCGCGGTCGTCGGCGGCGGGCCGGGCCAGTTCACCGAGCGGTCCGCCGTACTCGACCTGGGCGCCGGCCGAACGCAGCGGCTGGACCGCCTTGTCCACGCCGTTCAGATAGGTGTCGCCCAGCGTCGAGGGCTGCTTGTCGAAACGGACGGTGATGTAGGCGGTCCTGCCGTCGGACGAGAGGGGGCCGACCTTCGAGGCGGGCACCGACAGCGGGTTCTGGGCCGACAGTACGTGCGGCAGTTTCTGCAGGTCGCCGACCGTGGTGGACATCTGCGAGCCGAGCCCGGTCAGGGACTTCTGTCCGTCGTGCAGCACGATCTGGCTGCTGTAGCCGCCGGCCGCGGGGTCGTGCTTCTTGAGTACGTCCAGGCCCTGCTGGGACTGCACGCCCGGCAGGGTGAAGTTGTCGGAGTACTCACCGCCGAAGGATCTGTTGAGGAACTGGAGCGCCACGAGGGCGACCAGCCAGGCGATGATGACGATCACGAAATGGCGGGCGCACCACTGTCCGAGCCGTCGGAGCACGCCTCCGGCTGCGGTCCCCGGTACCCCCGCCTCGCTGCGGGTCGGTGCCATGGCCTCGGTCTTCTCTGCCGGTCGAGAGGTCGCTGCCCTCTCGACGTTCCCTCTGCCGCTCGCTGGATCCGGGCGGACCGTCCTCTCATTAGACGCCCGGCTGTTCGCCCCGGCATCTCGGACCGGGAACCCTCTTCCGGATGCACTCGGCGCCCGGGCGTTGAATGGTGTTAGCAGAAGCGTTCCGGACCCGAGGAGCAGAGATGAAGCCGACGCCAGAGCCCGACGCGTCCGGGCCGTCCGAGGACCGCGCCACCCCGGACGACCTGCTCCACACCCGCACCGGCACCGATGTGTCGCCGGAGGACCTCGTTCTTGCCACCGGCAGGGACATCAGCCCGCGCAGCCTCGAGTGGGCCAGGCGCAAGCTGGCGGCGGAAGGCCCCGCCGCCCTCGAGAAGACCCTGCCCTAGCGGGTGTCTGACACCCCCTAGCCTTCTCGTCTCCCTCGCGGCCCGGCGCCGGTTCACTCCGTGGCGCCGGGCTCCAGGCACAGCACGGGCACCCGCTGGACGAGGTTGTTGGCGAAACCGCCGCGGTTCCACTGCTGGTCCAGCGGCTGGGTGTGGCCTTCGGTGTCGGTGGCCCGCGCGCTCAGCACGTGCTCGCCGGGGACCGCCGTCCACGCGAACCGCCAGTGGCGCCACGCCCAGCGCCGCCCGCCGTCCGGCGCGAGCTCCGCCTCGTGCCAGCTGCGCCCCGCGTCCGTGCTCACCTCGACCCGGGTCACGGGCGCCCGCCCCGACCAGGCCCGCCCTTCCAGCGGCACCGGTCCGGGCCGCACCACCCGGGCCCGCGACATGAAGTCCGGGAAGCCGGGCGGGACCACGAGGGCGCGCGGCGCGATCCGGGTGACCGGCTCGCCCTCGTCCGCGGGGTCCTGCCGCAGGCGGTAGGCCACCGTCTGCTGGAATCCCGTGAACCGTGTGCCGGTGACGGTGACTTCGCGCAGCCACTTCACATGGGCCATGCCGTACCAGCCGGGCACCACCAGCCGCAGCGGGTGGCCGTGCTGGGGCGGCAGCGGGGCGCCGTTCATGGCGAACGCCACCAGTACCTCGGGTTCGGTGCCCGTCGCCACGTCCAGCGGCAGGGACCGCTGGTAGTCCTGTTCGACGCCGCGTTCCACGCCGTGGTCGGCGCCGGTGAAGACCACGTCGACGGCGTCCGCGTCCACGCCGGCCTCGGCGAGCAGCAGCCGCAGCGGGACGCCGGTCCAGTCCGCGGTGCCGACGGCCTCGACCAGCCACGGCTGGCTCACCGGGCGGGGCGTGAGCAGGGCCCGGCCGTTGCCCGCGCATTCCAGCGTCACCCGGGTGGTCACCTGGGGATACGACCGCAGCGCGGCCAGGTCCAGGTGCAGCGGACGGCGGACCAGGCCCCCGACGCTCAGCGTCCAGGGCGCGTCCTCGGGCACGTACGGCATGTCGTAGTGCGTCAGTACGTAGTGCAGTCCCGGCGGGGTGACGTCGTAGCGCAGCGCCTCGAGCGGGATGCCGTGGTTGCGGGTGGCCAGCGCCAGTTCGTCCCGGCCGATGCCCTCGTCGGGGGCGGCCAGCCGGGCGGGGGCGCTCGTGTCGGCGAGTCGATGGCCCATGGCCGCATTATCGCCCCCGGCGGCGGCGCCGGCACCTTCTCGGCCGGCGGGCGCAACTCCTGCCCGGCCGAGGTGAGTTCGATCAAGAAGATTCCGATCATCGCCCGGCAGTTGCCCGTTCACCCTTTCGAGACGGGCCGTCGGCTGGCAGACTCCGGAGGTGCCCGACTTCGACATGCTTGTGATCGGATCCGGCCCGGGTGGCCAGAAGGCCGCCATCGCCGCGGCCAAACTCGGCCGCCGGGTCGCCGTGGTCGACCGCCCCGACATGGTCGGCGGGGTCTCCATCCATACCGGAACCATCCCCTCCAAGACCCTGCGCGAGGCGGTGCTGTACCTGACCGGTCTCACCCAGCGCGATCTGTACGGGCAGAGCTACCGGCTGAAGGAGGACATCACCGTCGCCGACCTGACCGCGCGCACCCAGCACGTGGTCAGCCGCGAGGTCGACGTCATCCGCAGCCAGCTCTCCCGCAACCACGTCTCCCTGTTCGCCGGCACCGGCCGCTTCGTCGACCCCCACACGGTCGCCCTGCGCGAGATCACCGGCCACGAACGGATGCTGAGCGCGGCGAACGTCGTCATCGCCACCGGCACCCGCCCGGCACGGCCGGACAGCGTCGAGTTCGACGGCAGCACGATCATGGACTCCGACAACGTCCTCGCGCTCGAACGCGTCCCGCGCTCCATGGTCATCGTCGGCGCGGGTGTGATCGGCATGGAGTACGCCTCCATGTTCGCGGCGCTGGGCAGCAAGGTGACGGTGGTCGAGAGGCGCGCCGGGATGCTCGACATGTGCGACGTCGAGATCATCGAGTCGCTCAAGTACCACCTGCGGGACCTCGCCGTGACCTTCCGGTTCGGGGAGACCGTCGCGGCGGTGGAGCGGCATGCGCGCGGCACGCTCACCGTTCTGGAGAGCGGCAAGAAGATACCGGCCGACGCCGTGATGTACTCGGCGGGCCGGCAGGGCCTGACCGACGAACTCGACCTGGAGAAGGCCGGGTTGAGGGCAGACAAGCGCGGCCGGATCACCGTCGACGAGGACTACCGCACCGAGGTCCCGCACATCTACGCGGTCGGTGACGTGATCGGCTTCCCCGCGCTGGCGGCGACGTCGATGGAGCAGGGCCGGACGGCGGCCTACCACGCCTGCGGCGAGCCGGTCGGCCGGATGCAGGACCTGCAGCCCATCGGCATCTACACCATCCCGGAGATCAGCTTCGTCGGCCGCACCGAGGATCAACTCACCGAGGAGAGCGTGCCGTTCGAGGTGGGCATCTCCCGCTACCGCGAACTCGCGCGCGGCCAGATCGTCGGCGACTCGCACGGCATGCTGAAGCTGCTGGTCTCCCCCGACGACCGCAGGCTGCTGGGCGTGCACTGCTTCGGCTCGGGCGCCACCGAGCTGATCCACATCGGGCAGACCGTGATGGGCTGCGGCGGCACGGTCGACTATCTCGTCGACGCGGTCTTCAACTACCCGACGCTGGCGGAGTCCTACAAGGTCGCCGCCCTGGACGCCACCAACAAGCTCCGGCAGATCGACCGCATCGGGGACTGACGCCCGCGCCCGGCGCCCACGTCAGCCGTCCCGCCCGGCGTCGGGCGGCTGCGGGTCGTCCGCGATGACATGGACGGCCGCCTCTTCGGCGCCCGCGGCCCCGGCGTCGATGCCCACGTCGGAGGCGACCGCCTCCGACGTGGTGCCGGGGTGGGCGCCCTCGTCCGGGGCGACGAGGCGGCCCGCGCGCTCCGTACCGGCCTGGGGGTCGACGGGTTCGCCCTCGCCGCGGGGCAGGTCGCCGATCCCGTCGCCCGGCGGCGGCGCCACGTCCGGGACCTCCTGGGCGAGCCGTACGTCGAGGGGCTCCCCGTCGTGCTGTTCGGCGGCCGTGATGCCGTACCTGGTGACACCGAGCGGCTTCTCCGGCGGCGAGTAGCCCTCGTCGAGGACGTCGTCGTACCCGCGTTCGTCGAGGGCGTCCTCCAGGTCGAGCGGCGCCGCGTCCGCCTGCTCCTCGTTGGTTCCGGTGGGCTGGTAGGCGTCGTCGGCCATCGGCTCCGGACGCGTGCCCTCACTGCCCATGACTGTCTCCTTCGCGCGCTCGGCCGACGCCTTCTCGTACGGCGTCCCGATCCGCGTTTCCCGTTGCGCGCGGTCCAACCACGGGCCGTCCCGGACGGCCCCGGAGATTACCCCCTGGTCAATCTTGTACGCGCTGAGTGGAGGGCTATCATCACTCGCACACACGCTGTGACTGCCCGGCAACGCACCGGTCGTGCGGGTTCCATCATGCCGTTCTCCGCCCCTGGCCCGAGGCCAACCCTCGTGCGCCCGGGGCGGGTTCAACCCCCCACTCCCTACGTCGTCCGGGCCGCCGCCGTCCCTGACGCCGTGCAAGACGGAAAGCAGCGCACATGAGCAACATCAGGGGCAGAGGGCTGCAGGCCAATGCCCTCGGTATGTTCGACACCGTGGTGATGGCCGTCGCCGGCAGTGCGCCGGCCTACTCCATCGCCGCCACCACGGCCGTCCTCGTCGGCGCGGTGGGCCTGGCCGGGCCGGCCGCACTCCCGTACTGCGCGATACCCATGCTGGGTATCGCGCTCGCCTTCAGCTACCTCGGCCGGATCGACGTGAACGCGGGCGCCAGTTACTCCTGGGTGGGACGTACGCTCCACCCCTTCCTCGGCTTCATCAGCGGCTGGGCCCTGGTGATCTCGGCGACGATCTTCATGGTGGCCGGCTCGCTGCCGGCCGGCGCGATGACCCTCTCCCTCTACGACGAGGGCCTCGCCGACGACACCGCGCTGTCGACGGTGGTCGGCGCCGCCTGGTTCCTCCTCATGCTGCTGGTCGTGCTGGGCGGTGCCCGCCTGACCGTACGCGCCCAGTTCCTGATGTCCGGCGTCGAGCTCACCCTGCTGGCGCTGTTCGCGGTGCTCGCGCTGTTCCACACCGGCAACGCCGACACCTTCGACTGGTCCTGGCTCGGCTTCGGCCACTTCCACGGGGTGGCGGGCTTCGCGTCGGGCGCCCTCGTCGCCGCCTTCTACTACTGGGGCTGGGACGTCACCAGCAACCTCAGCGAGGAGACCCGCGACAGCCGTCGTACGACCGGACTCGCCGGCCTGATCGGAGTGGGCATCGTCTTCCTGCTGTTCGAGGTGTTCACCATCGCGGTGAACGTCATCCTCAGCTCGCGGCAGATCGAGGAGAACGACGCCAACGTGCTGGGCGCGCTCGGCGGGGAGATCTGGCCCGGCTGGGGCGGCAAGCTGCTGATCGTGGCCGTGATGCTGTCGACCATCGCCACCCTGGAGACCACCCTCATCCAGGTCACACGCTCGCTGTTCGCGATGGGCCGCGACCGGACGATGCCCTCCGCGCTGGGCCGCGTGCACCGCACCTGGAACACCCCGTGGGTGGCGATCACGGTGGTCGGCGGGGTGGCACTGGCGATGTTCATCGCCTCCAACGCCCTGGGCTCGGTGGGCGACATCCTCTCCGACGCCATCTCGGCGATCGGCCTCCAGATCGCCGTCTACTACGGCCTCGCGGGACTCGCGGTGGTCGTCGCCTACCGCAAGATGCTGCTGAGGTCGCCGGCCGACTTCCTGCTCGGCGGGCTGTGGCCGCTGTTCGGCGCCGCGTTCATGTTCTGGATCTTCGTCGAGTCGCTGAGCGAGCTCGCCCCGGCGGCGATCGTCATCGGCATCGGCGGCCTGGCCGTCGGCCTGGTCCCGATGCTCTGGTACTGGAAACAGGGCAGCGACTACTACCGGCCCGCCCGGCTGGACGCCACGAGGACCGTCGCGGCCGTGTACGTGCCCGACGATCTGACGGTGCCGAACGCGCGTGTCCACGAAGGTCTCTCCACCGACTTCTGAGGGAGGCCCCGATGGCACGCGACAGATTCGCTCCCGACTTCGACCCGGACTGCGGGGACACGGCCCTCACCGACGCCTGCCACGACATCGTGATCGGACGCTGGCAGGGGCTGCGTGACCTGCTGCGGGTCACCGGCCCCAGCTGGCTCGCCCGCGGCCACCGGGTCCGTCTGCTCGCCCAGGCCTGCGCGGGCAGTTCGACGGTGGAGTCGTGGCTCGCGGCCGAACCCCGCAGCGGCGACGCGCTGGTGCTGCGCGCGGCGACCGAGACGGCACGCGCGTTCAACCTGGCCATCGCCGCGGGCCGGGGGATGCCGATCGACCCGCAGCGCATCGACACGGCGGTGACGGCGTGTCTGCTGGCCACGGAGTCCTACCTGGACGACCCGACCCCGTGGATCTCGCTGATCTCGGTGTCCCGGCTGTACCCGGCGGGGGTGCGGCGGCAGGAACTGGCCCGCTGGTGGGACGAGTTGCACCAGCGCGACCCGTACAGCGTGGAGGGGCATCTCCAGGTCCTGCACTACTACTCGGCCCGCTGGCACGGCACCCACGGCCTGATGTACGACTTCGCCCGCGACGCGGCCGGTGTGGCACCACCGGGCTGCGCGCTGCCGGTGCTGGTGCAGTACGCACGGGTGGAGGAGTACCGCTACGCCCTCGACACGGCGCACGGCGGCCGCTCCGCGGTGGGCCTCGGGCAGCACTGGAGCCACGACGGCGCCGTCAGCGACCTGCGCCGGACCTGGCAGCGCTGGATCATGGGCGGAACGCACAACGGCATCGCGCCCGGCGAACTGCGCGACCTCAACCACCTGGCGCACGCCGCCTGTCTGGGCGGTGTCCCGGACGTCGCGGGTCCGCTGCTGCGGATGCTGGGCCGACGGGCCACCCGAACTCCCTGGTCGTACACGGGAGATCCGCAGCAGCAGATCATGAGATGGCGCAAGCAGCTGAAGTTGCGCCGGTGATCTCCCGGGTCGGTTCCTCCGTCCCCGGCTCGGGCAGCCGCTCGAAGCCGTCCTCGGTGATCACGGACACGACCGGGAAGATACGGCGGCTGATGTCCGGCCCGCCCGCCGGAGATGCGGCCCCTGTCCCCCTCCGGGGCCGACGCGTCGTAGCCGGTCAGGAGCGGTACGACGGCGAGGCCCTGCATGGCCTGGCCGGGGTTCTGCCGGATGGCCCATGGTGGCGCGGCGGTCGCCGGAGATCGGCACGCCGTCGCGGTAGGCCGGCGCCAGCACGGTGGTGCCGTGCGGGAAGCGGCCGTCCGAGTCGCTCGCCGCCGCTCCCCCTCCGCCTCGAACCGACAACGGGAGTCCTACCTGAAGCGGAGCCGCGGGAAACGCCCCCGCCGGTGGCGGGGGCGTTCGGGTCAGCGGGCGTTGGGGGTGCGGTACGGAGGCTGCGCGGGGGGCGGTCCGGCCGCCGGCCGCGGGACCGCGCGCACGGCCGGGTCGTCGCGGCGCAGCGTCAGCGGGTCGCCGTGGTGGCGGATCGTCAGCGGTGCTCCGGACAGCAGGGTGTACGTGGCCTTGTCCGGACCGATCTCCACGCGCAACCGGCGGTCGAGGACCTGCAGCGAGAAGGCGAGCCTGCTGAACTTCTCCGGCAGGCGCGGCGCGAAGCACAGCGAGTCGCCGTCGCGGCGCAGCCCGCCGAAGCCCGCGACCAGTGCCATCCAGGTGCCGGCCAGCGACGCGATGTGCAGCCCGTCGCGGGTGTTGTGCTCCAGGTCCGCCAGGTCCATCAGCGCGGCCTCGGCCGTGTAGTCGTAGGCGAGGCGCAGATGGCCGGCCTGGGCGGCGATCACGGCCTGGACGCACGCCGAGAGGGAGGAGTCCCGGACGGTGAGGGGTTCGTAGTAGGCGAAGTTGCGGGCGATGTGCTCGTCGTCGAAGTAGTCGCCGCAGGTGTACATCGCGAGCACCAGGTCGGCCTGCTTGATCACCTGCTTGCGGTAGAGGTCGAAGTACGGGTAGTGCAGCATCAGCGGGTAGTGGTCCGGGCCGGTGCCCGCGAAGTCCCAGCGCTGGTAGCGGGTGAAGCCGGCGTGCTGCTCGTGCACGCCGAGCTCCTCGTTGTACGGGATGTGCATCGCCTCGGCGGCATCCCGCCAGGCCGCGCTCTCCTCGTCGTCGACACCGAGCCGCGCCGCCTGCTCCGGGTGGCGTTCGCAGACGTCGGCCGCGGCCACCAGGTTCGCGCGGGCCATGAGGTTGGTGTACGTGTTGTCGTCGGCGATCGCGCTGTACTCGTCCGGACCGGTGACGCCGTCGATGTGGAAGACGCCCGCGTGGTCGTGATGGCCGAGCGAGCGCCACAGCCGGGCCGTCTCCACCAGCAGTTCGACACCCGCCTCGCGCTCGAAGTGCATGTCACCGGTGGCCGCCGTGTAGCGCATGACGGCGTGGGCCACGGCGGCGTTGACGTGGAAGGCCGCGGTGCCGGCCGGCCAGTACGCCGAGCCCTCCTGGCCCTCGATGGTGCGCCAGGGGAACGCGGCGCCGCTCAGCCCGAGCTGGGCCGCGCGGTCCCGGGCGGCGTCCAGGGTTCTGTGCCGCCAGCGCAGCGCCTCGGAGACCGCCGCGGGCGCGGTGTAGGTGAGCAGGGGCAGCACGAACGTCTCGGTGTCCCAGAAGGCGTGGCCGTCGTAGCCGGAGCCGGTCAGGCCCTTCGCGGGGATCGCCCGCTGCTCGGCGCGGGCGCCGGCCTGAAGGACGTGGAAGAGGGCGAAGCGGACGGCCTGCTGGATCTCCTCGTCGCCGTCGACCTGGACGTCCGCACGCGCCCAGAAGTCGTCGAGGTAGGCGCGCTGGTCCTCCAGGAGGCCGTCCCAGCCGCTGTGTCCGGCCGCCGCCAGGGCCGCTTCGACCTGGTCGCTCATCGCGGGCCGTGAGCGGGCGGCGGACCAGCCGTGGGCGACCATCTTCTCCACGCGCAGGGTCTCACCGGGCTCCAGCACCGAGGTGACCGTCAGCCGGGCCGTGTCCACGTTGCTCTCGCTGCTGGTCGTGGTGCGGTCCGGGCCGGTGACCCGGTGGTCGGCGGCCACCGCCACGCGCAGCCCGCTCTGCCGCGTGCGGTGCACCAGGCGCAGCCGGTGGCCGACGGCGACGTCCTCCTCGGCCTCCAGCGGAGACGCCAGCACCTGGGCCGCGCGCGGGTCGCCGTCCGATCCGGGCAGGCTCTCGTTGGCGACCAGTTCCGACTGGATCACCACCCGGGAACGGCTGTCGACGGCCTCCACCTCGTAGGCGACGGCGGCGATGGCCCGCTGGGTGAGCGAGACCATGCGGGTGGAGCGCACCCGGACCGTGGACCCGGCGGGCGAGGTCCATTCACAGGTCCGTTCCAGCACGCCCCGCCGCAGGTCGAGCACCCGCTCGTGGGAGACGAGCCGGCCGTAACGCAGGTCGAAGGGCTCGTCGTCGACGAGCAGCCGCAGGAGCTTGCCGTTGGTGACGTTGATGACGGTCTGGCCGGACTCGGGGTAGCCGTAGCCGGCCTCCGCGTAGGGCAGCGGGTGCAGCTCGTGGACGCCGCTCAGGTAGGAGCCGGGCAGGCCGTGCGGTTCCCCTTCGTCGAGGTTGCCGCGCCAGCCGATGTGGCCGTTGGAGAGCGCGAAGACCGACTCGCTCTGTGCGAGGACGTCCAGGTCGAGCCGGGTCTCGCGCACCGCCCACGGCTCGACGGTGTACGACAGGTGGGTGATCACGCGCGGCCTCCCAGCTCGTCCAGGTCCTTCACGACGACGTCGGCACCGTGCGCGTACAGGGCGTCGGCCTGGCCGACCCGGTCGAGGCCGACGACGTAGCCGAAGCGTCCGGAGCGGCCCGCGTCCATGCCCGCCAGGGCGTCCTCGAAGACGGCGGCCCGGGACGGTTCGACGCCGAGGTCCCGTGCGGCCGCGAGGAAGGTGTCGGGGTGCGGCTTGCCCGGCAGCCCCCGCTCGGCGGCCACCACGCCGTCGATGCGGACGTCGAAGAGCCGCTCCGCGTCGATCGAGCGGAGCACGTCCCGGGTGTTGGCGCTGGAGGAGACGATCGCGGTGCGCAGTCCCTGTTCCCGTACGGCCGCGATGTAGCGCATGGTGCCCTCGTACGCCTCGACGCCGTCGGTGCGGATCTTCTTCAGGACGAGGGCGTTCTTGCGGTTGCCGATGCCGTTGACCGTCGCCGCGTCCGGCGGGTCGTCGGGGCTGCCCTCGGGCAACTCGATGCCGCGGGAGGCGAGGAAGGTGCGCACGCCGTCCGCGCGGGGGCGCCCGTCGACGTACTCGTCGTAGTCGGCGGCGGAGTCGAAGGGCCGGAAGTTCTCGCCGTCGCGCTCACGCAGGAAGGCGTCGAACGTCTCCTTCCAGGCGGCCGCGTGCACGACGGCCGTCCGGGTCACGACCCCGTCGAGGTCGAAGAGGCAGGCCTGGATGGATTCAGGGAGACCGAGCTGCGTCATACCGGACCGGTTCCCCGCCCGCAGGTCGTTCAACATCGTGACGCCCGCCACACGGGTCAGTCGTGCGGGAACGAGTGGTGCTCGTGGGCCACCAGCCAGCGGTTTCGCTCCTTGCGCAGACCGAGGGTCAGCCGCAGCCGCAGGGTGGGGCGTTCGGCCAGTTCCTCGGGCGTCCCGCAGCGCAGCAGGGCGTGCGCGTAGGCGACGTCGGTGCCGGCGGTGACGTCCAGGGTCTCGATGTCGAAGCAGGCGCCCTGGGCCTGCCACCGGAAGAACGGCGGCCAGGTCGCACGGTAGGCGGCGAGGCCGTACAGCCCCTCGTGCGGCGGCGGGACGTCGTACATCACGATGTCCTCGGCGTGGTCGGCGAGGACCGCGTCGAGGTCACCGCGGTGGACGGCTTCGGCCCACCTCTCGACCAGTGCGCGGATCTGTGCTGCGTCGTCGGGCACGGCACCGCTCCTTCCCTCACCGGGGACGTCTCCCCCGTACAGGGACGACTCCCCGCGGCCCCGTGGTTCATCGGTCAACGGGCCGGGTGACACACTCTGCCCTGTGCCGCTGACTTTCGACGATCTCCTCGCCCGTGCCCGCTCCTGGCCCCGCGACGGGCGGCGCGTGGTCCTCGGCATCGCCGGCAGCCCGGGTGCGGGCAAGACCACGCTCGCCGAGAACCTGGTGCGCGCGCTGAACGGGAGCGGCCTGCCGTGGGTCGCGCACGTCCCGATGGACGGCTTCCACCTCGCCGACGTCGAGCTGGAGCGGCTCGGCCGCCGGGACCGCAAGGGCGCGCCCGACACCTTCGACGCGGCCGGGTACGCGGCGCTGCTCCAGCGGCTGCGCGAGGACGAGTCCGGCGACGTGGTGTACGCGCCCGGCTTCGAGAGGGTGCTGGAGCAGCCGATCGCCGGGGCGGTCCCGGTGCCTCCCTCGGCCCGTCTGGTGGTGACGGAGGGGAACTACCTGCTGCTCGCGTCGGGCGTGTGGCCGCGGGTGCGCGGCCGGCTGGACGAGGTGTGGTTCTGCGACCTGGACGAGCAGGAGCGGCTGCGGCGGCTGATCGCCCGGCACGAGCGGTTCGGCAAGGGGCACGCGGAGGCGGTCGCCTGGGTGATGCGCAGCGACCGGCGCAACGCCGAACTGGTGGCGGCGGCCCGGGAGCGGGCGGACCTCGTGGTGCCGATGGGCGACCTGGCGCTCACCCACTGACCGGGCGCAGGGTCAGCTCCGGCTCCCCCCGCTCGTCGCCGTCCCCGATCACCGCGGTGAAGGCGGTGCTGCGGAAGGTGAGGTGCTCGCCCGCCCGGTCCACGGACAGCGTGAACGGCCCGTGCGTGCCGTAGCGCACGGCGAACACGTGCAGATCGTCCGGCGCGTCCGCGATCGGTCCCGCCTCCAGGGCGGTGGAGCTGACCAGGTGGCGCCAGCCCTCGTCGGGGTCGCCGTAGCCGCGTGGATCGGCGGCGAGCGCGAACGCCGCCTGTTCCTGGGTGAGTTCGGCACGGGCGTCGAAGTGCTCGGCGCCCCGCGCCGCGGGGTGGGTCAGCCGCAGGGCGCCCGCCGAGGCCACCGTGCCGTCGGCCGTCCGGCGCACCCGGTCGCCGTCGTCGGCCGCGTACGGCAGCCCGGCGAGCAGGTACGGCACTCCGGGCAGCCGTTCGACGGCGACCGTCGTCCACAGGCTCGTGCCGTCGGTGACGTAGAGGGAGCGCACCTGCCGCAGGACGTGGTCACGGCCGACCACCGGCTTCGTCACCAGTTTCGCCGCCAGTCCTTCGGAGCGCAGGTCGCGCACCCGGACCTCGCCCATGGGGCGGCAGAACACGAACCCGTCGAGCACGGGGCCGAAGCCGTGCTGGCGGTTGACGGCCGCGGGCAGGTAGTAGGTGCCGGCGGCCTCGACGACGGAGGGCGTCATACGGTCGTCGAAGGCCACCGAGACGGTTCCCGACCGCAGTTGGTGGCGTGCGGGCACGGCGGAGGGGGTGCGGTGCCAGCGTGTGGGGTCCTGGATCTGCCAGACGAGCATCCAGGCGAAGTGGCCGTCGGCCCCGCCGTCGGGCCTGGCCGCGTGGCGTGCCCAGCGGGTGTCGCCGCGGTAGCGGCCGAGGTCGGCGCCGATGCGGTGGCCGAAGTAGCGCAGCCCGAGGACCGATTCGAAGCCGGAGTGCTGCTCGCTGTAGCGGGGACCGCCGTGGTCGAAGCCGCCGTTCGTGAGGCGGGCGTCGAGGTAGCGGGCGAGCGTGTCGCCGTCCTCGGCGAACATCTCCTCGCCGCTGACCCGGTGGGCCTGGGCGAGGAAGGAGAGCGAGATCGGGCCGTAGTTGTTGTCGTAGGCGCCGCGGTGCTCCGGGGGCAGCAGGGCGCCGCGGTCGGGCACCCGGTGGGCACGGATCTTCTCGCGGTAGAGACCGAGTGCCCGGGAGCGGACCGACTCGCCGTCCTGCCGCGGGAGACGGCGGGCCAGCATGAGGCCGCCGACGACGCAGCCGATGGCCTGGTTGCCGGCCTCCTGCGGGTTGAAGAAGGTGGCCTCGGTCAGCCAGCGCCAGTAGCCCCGTGCCACCTCCAGCAACGCGGCCCGCTGCGCGTCGTCGACCAGGCCCTCGGCGATGTCCAGGATGGTGACGGCCTGGAGCAGCGCCCAGACCGTGCTGGGCCAGTCGCCGATGGGGTGCGCGCCGGGTGCGAGGACGTAACGGGCGTGGGGCAGACCGGAGTTGCGGACCCTCAGATTCGGGTAGCCGGGGTTGTCCCGGACGTAGACCCGCTCGCGCAGATGGAAGGCGAGGCTGCGGCGTACCGCCTCGGGCAGCCGCGGGTCCCTGCCGCGCTGCCAGGCCAGCGCGAGCAGGGAGGTGATGCCGAGCGAGGTGTCGCCGACGTCGTCGACGCAGTCGGGGTGTTCGAGGCTGCCCTCCGGCGTGAGCCGGGCCAGGGCCTGCTCGACGACGTCGGCGAGGACGGCGTCGTACGCCTCCGGGGTGTCCGGCAGGTCGTGCAGCGGGCCGCGCTGGTGGAGGAGGTGCACGTGGTCTCAGCCCTTCCCGTGCGAGGCGGCGTGCAGGGCGACGGTCAGTGTCTGCGGGCCGTACCCGCCGAGGTAGAGGCGGTGCCCGGCCGTCGCGTCGGTGCCGCCCACCACGGTGTGGTCCTGCCCCGGGTCGTACCGCAGGAGGTCGCCGCGGTCCGGCCCGGCGAGCGGTTCGCCCGCCTGCACGTCGGCCTCGACCCGGATCTCGTCGTCACCTGCGCGGTAGGTCATCGGCCCGGTGGTCAGGCACCAGCGTCCGTCGCCCAGCGGCTCGGCACCCTCCGGCACGCCGCCCGGCCGGAAGGTCAGTTCGAGGGCCCAGGGCACGCGTGGTCCGCCGATGTCGATCCGCAGGTCGGCACCGTCCTCCCTCAGGTCCACGTCGACGCGGGTGGTGTGGGAGATCTCGTCGCGTGGCCGGTCCGCGAAGGCCATCGCGGCCGAGAACCGTCCCTCGTCCGCCATGCGGTAGGCGCCGTCGCCCCGTCGCCGCTCCGGCGGCAGCGGCTGGTAGTAGGCGGTCGTGAGGGTTTCGGTGAGCCGGTAGCGGGTGCCGGTGAGCCGCTGCATGTCGGCGGCGCGGAAGGGGCCCATGTCGAAGAACGCCCGCGAGAGCCGGACCGCGTCGAGGACGGCGGCGCCGGCGAACAGCCGCAGGAAGGTGGGATTGCAGGCGAGGCCGGAGCGGATACGCCGGTGCCGGGGCACGTCGGAGCCGCCGTACACCACCGTGTGCGCGGTGGCGGAGGCGCGTGCGGCCAGGCCCGCGGTGGTGAGGTACCGGTCGCGCGGACGTGCCGGCGCGGCGGGGGTCGGCAGGGTGCGGCACAGGTCCGGGGTGAGGAGGGTCTCGGCGAGCAGGCCGGGGTCGTCGATGCCGCCGGCGGCCGCCTGCCGTGCCGCCCGGCCGAAGTCGCCCCGTCCGGTGCGGATCGCGAGCAGCCGGTAGTGCGGCAGGTAGGGCGCCAGCGGGAAGGGGTGGTGCTGGTCCTGGCGCCGCGAGTGGACGGTCTCCACCGTGCCGTCCGGCCTGATGAGGTCCAGGGTGGTGGTGAGGTTGCGTTCGACGGCGTCCAGCAGGTCGGCGCGGCCGAGCACGTCGGACAGCAGGAGCAGCGACGGGTTGGTCACGTGGGCCGCGTAGTTGGCGCTCCGTTCCGAGTACAGGCCCTCCGTGTCGATGTCGATTCCCTCGGCGAGCCATTCCTGCACGCGGTCGAGCAGCCGGCCGTCGGGGAAGGACCGGTGCAGCCGGGCCAGCGCCGCGCACAGCTCCCAGCGGTGGTTCGGTGTGTGCACCCCGCCGGTCAGAAGCCCGCCGGTGGCGGCGCCGGCGATCTCGGCCAGCGCGGAGGTGACGTCGCGCAGTGCCGGCCCCGCGCCGTCGGCCAGGACGTGCGCGTCGCAGACGTCGTTGACGGTGAAGGCGGAATCCGGCGGTGACTGCACGTTGTCTCCGCCGGCGAAGAGGCCGGTGGCGGTCTGCGCGGACCGCAGGGCGCGCAGATGGGTCGTCGCGGCCGCGACGGCCCGCCCGCTGCCGTGCAGGGCCGAGTCCGTGGAACGGTACGCCGCGATCAGGGTCTTCACCCGGCGTGCCAGCACGCGGTGGGTCACGCCGGCGGGTTCCTCGGCGGGGTGGGCCGCCAGCGGGGCGGCCGGCCGGTCGGCGGCGCGGGCCGCCGCGCGGACGAACTCGTGGTCGAGCGGGGTGGGCACGGTCAGTCCTTCAGTCCGGCGTTGATGTCGGCGCCCATGACGTAGCGCTGGAAGACCAGGAAGATGACGATCAGGGGAATCATGGAGATGACCGATGCGCCCAGCAGGACGGACCAGTTGATGTTCTGTGCGCCGACGATGCTCTGGATGCCGATCTGCACGGTGAACTTGCTGGGGTCGTTGAGCATCAGGAGCGGCCAGATGTAGTCGTTCCAGCGCCACTGGAAGGACAGGATGGCGAGGGTCAGCATGATGGGCCGGGACAGCGGCACCATGATCCGCAGGAAGATCGACAGTTCGCGGGCGCCGTCGATGCGCGCGGCCTCCAGGAGTTCGTCGGGGACGGTCAGGAAGAACTGGCGGAACATGAAGCATCCGGTCGCGGTGAGCACGGCCGGGAGGATGATGCCGCCGAAGGAGTTGTAGAGGCCGAGGTTGCGGACCACCAGGAACTCCGGGGCGAGCATCACCTCGGACGGCAGCATCGTGGTGGCCAGGATGCAGACGAAGAACACCTTGAGCCATCTGTTGTCGTACTTGGCCAGGGCGTATCCGGTGCAGCAGCTGGCTCCCACCGTGAGGACCGTCGTGATCACGCACACGATGGTCGTGTTGATGAAGTACTGGGAGAAGTTGGCGCTGCGCCACGCCGTCAGGTACCCCGACAGGGTCGGGTGGTGCGGGACCAGCGTCAGCGGATACGAGAACAGGTCCCCGGCCGGCTTGAGGGAGCTGAGGATGAACCACAGCACCGGCAGCCCGTAGAGGCAGGCCAGGATCCACAGCAGGGTCGTCGCGGGTACCGCCCGCCGCAGGCCGCCGCCGCCCGCGCCGCGATGCCGCTTTCGGGAGGCGGTCTGTCCGGGGGCGGCGTCGACCCGGCGCGGCATGTCTGTGGTTGTCATCGGTTCTCCACCCGCCGGTTGACGATCAGCTGGATGACCGCGACGGCCATCAGGACGAGCATGAGCACGAACGACGCGGCGCTCGCGTAGCCGATCTGGCCCCGGTTGAAGCCGGTCTGATAGATGTACTGGACAAGTAGGTTGTTCGACGTGCCGGGTCCGCCGTTGTTGAGGGAGACGAACAGCGGGTATTCCTTCATCGCGTTGATCGTGTTGAGCAGGATGACGATGAACGAGGTGGGCGCGATGCTCGGCAGCGTGATGCTGATGAACTGGCGCCACGGACCGGCGCCGTCGAGCGAGGCCGCCTCGTAGTAGGACACCGGCACGTTCTTGATCGCCGCGATGAACAGCAGCATCGAGAAGCCCGTCCAGGCCCAGGATGCCGCCATCACCACCACCAGCAGCGACAGGTTCGCGTTCGACTGCCACGGAACGGCGTGCCCGCCGAGCTTCTCGATGACGTAGTTGACCAGTCCGAAGTTCTCCCCGAACAGCCACCGCCACAGGACGCCCACCACGATGGGTGACAGCAGCCACGGGACGAAGAAGACGATGCGGGCGACCGACGTGCCCTTGGCGTGCTTGCTCACCAGGACGTTGGCGATGAGCAGCGAGAGCACGAAGTTCAGCGGCACGAACAGGACGGTGTAGAGCAGCGTCCGGGTCAGCGCGTCGTAGAACGAGGAGTCGCCGATCAGGTCGTGGTAGTTGGAGAGTCCGACGAACTGGAACGCGCCCACACCCGTGTAGTTCGTGAAGGAGTAGGCGAGCCCGATCACCGCCGGCCAGACGAAGAACAGCGCGAAGAGCACGGCATTGGCCGCGATGAGGACGAGCGGCGCGAGGGTGTGGCTGCTGCGTCTCCTGGGCGGGCTCGCGGACACGTCCGAGGCGCGTTTTGTCATCTTCCTGACTCCGTGCTGGTGGAATGGATTGCTGCGGGCCCGGCGGTGAGGCCGGCGTCACGCGGAGGGCCGCGGCCGGGCGGCGGTCTGTCTCGACCCCGCCGCCCGGCCCGGTGGCCTACGATCCGCCGCCGACCTGCTGGTTGTAGCCGGCCACGATGTTGTCCAGGGCCTTGCCGACCGACTGCTGGCCGTTGATCGCCTTGCCGAGCTCCGTCTTGGTCGGGTCGGTGGTGAGGCTCTTGCCCTTCAGCACCCAGTTCGTCTGCGCGGTGTTGAAGTAGCCGGAGATCGGCGCGTAGAGCGGGATCTCCTCGTTGTAGAGCTTGAACGCCGCCTGCGCCGCCTCGGAGGTGAAGGGGTACTTCGGGTTCAGGCCGCTCTCGACGGGCAGGAACCCGGACGCCTCGCACAGCTCCTGGTAGTGGGCCGGCTCGTAGACCCAGGACAGGAACTTCTGCGCGGCGGTGGCCGCGGCGCCGTTGTTGTTGAACCCGACCATCATGCCGCCGCTGTTGACGTCGCTGGCCTGCACCGGCTGGGCGGGGGTCGGGACGCTCGCCCAGTCGAACTTCTTGATGCTCTCCGCGAAGGCGGGAACCTGCCACACGCCGGACCAGTAGGCGACCACGTCACCGCTCTGGAACATGGCCGACGGGTCGGCGCCGCTGGTCCAGACCGACTTCGGCATGGTCTTGTCGTCGTTCCATCCGACGAAGGTGCTGACGGCCTTCTTGGTCGCGGCGTCCACCGAGAACGTGCCGGAGGAGTCCGCGTGGACGTACTGGCCGCCCATCTCGTACACCATGGCGCGGAGCCGGGACGGCGACTGGTCGAACGTCAGCGAGTACTTGGCGCCGGTCTTCTCCCGGACCTTGTCCGCCGCCTTGACGAACTCGGTCCAGGTCCAGGTCTTCTGGGGCGAGGCCGGGAAGGAGACGCCGGCCTTCTTGAACAGCGTCTCGTTGATGAACAGGCCGGACGCGGTGACGTCCGACGGGATGGACAGCACCTTCCCGGAGGAGTCCTTGGCGAGGAAGTTGGCGTTGATGTTGTTGCTCTTGTCGCCGGCGATGGAGCTGAGGTCGATCAGCTTGTTCGACCAGATCGGGTCCAGCGCGGGCACGTCCGCCACGTCGGGCAGCGAGTTCGCCTGCGCGGCGTTGTGCAGCTTCGTCGGGTAGCCGTCGTAGGGGATGTTGACGAGCTTGACCTTGACGCCGGTCTCCTTCTTGTACTGCGCCACCAGCTTCTTCCAGCCCGCGTCCTGTCCCGGAACGGTGGAGATCCAGAACGTCAGCGACTTGGAGTTTCCGCCCGAGCCGGCCCCCGACCCGCCGCAGGCGGAGAGCAGAAGGGCACCTGCCGTCGCCACGGCGGCGAGGGGAACCACGCGGCGTATGCCGCCGCGGCCGAGTCGGCGGGAGCGCCGCACACCCATACTGATCATCTTCGATCCCATTTCGTCATCGGGGACGGAGCACGGCGCCGACCAAGGCGGCACGGGTGCATTTTGCAGGAAATTTCGCTTTCCGGGGGGCGCGGCCTCGCCCGGCCGCATCGCTCCTCGAAGGGCGGGGTCCCCGGCCCTGGGGGCCGTCGCCGCACAAGCTCACCCTCGTGCGGCGGCCGTACGTCGCGTACGGACGGGACGCCGGCCCAAGCCGATGTCCCGACCGGCTTAGAAAGCGCTTGTCCGGACATTGGCAGACCGAGTCGGAGGCCGTCAATCCTTCGCCCGCGCGGTCTGGGTCACGGTTTGGACTCCGCGGGCGACCGCGAGCCGGGCGGCACCGACGACCGTGCCGAGGTCACCGACGGTGCTGCTGACCACTTCGGTGGGCCAGCTCAGCCGGGCGAGCTCGGCCCGCACGCCGGGAAGAATCTGCGGGTCGGCGGCAGTGCTGCCGCCCAGGACGATCAGCCCCGGATCCAGTACCGCGGTCACCGCGGCGGCGAGCCGGCCCACTTCCGCGGCGTGCCGCCCGAGCACCGCGCGGGCGCTCTCGCGGCCCTCGCCGGCGAGCGCGAAAAGCTGCTCGGCGGTGCGGGGGCAGGGCCCGTCCTCGTGGCGCCAGGCGTCCGCCGCCCGCCGCAGGAGCGAGCGTGCGCCGATGTATTCCTCGATCGCCTCGTGGCGCGGTTCGCGGCCCTCGTCCCAGGGATAGGGCAGCCGGGCCAGCTCACCCGCGGCTCCGTTGGCCCCGCGCAGCACCTGCCCGCCGACCACGATGCCGAGACCGATGCCGACGCCGATGCGCAGATAGCCGAAGGTGCGCCGGCCACGGGCGGCGCCTTCGTGGAGTTCGGCGAGCGCGGCGCAGTTGACGTTGTTCTCCAGGTGGACCGGCACACCCGGCGGCAGCGCGACGGCCATGGCGTCGAAGACCGGACCGGCCTTGGCCGTCGCGGGACGCACGCCGAAGCCCTCCTTGCCGCGCGCGGTGACATCGCCGACGGCGACGACGACGGTGCGCAGCGGGGCCCCCTCGGGCAGCGCGGCCAGCGCCTCGCGCACCACGTCGGGGGCCTCGGGCCGGGTACCTGCGGCCTCGGCGAGCAGGGTGCCGTCCAGGGCGCAGCCACGCACCCGGGTCACGGCGGGCCCGAGGTCGACGGCGAGCACGGCGCCGGCGGCCGGGCCGAGACCGTAGACGGCGGCGGACCGGCCCGTGGTGCCGGAGGCGGTGCCAAAGTGGGCGGCGAGCCGGGCGCCCTCCAGTTCGGCGACGGCGGAGGACACGGTCGGCTTGGACAGACCCGCCAGGCTCGCGAGCTGCGGCCGGGTCGCACTGCCCGCCTCGGCGAGCACCGCGAACACGGCGCTCGCGCTCTCGGTCAGGCGGGGGGCTTGCGCCACGTCGTGTATCACAGTTCTCCCACAGGTCAGGGCCGCTCGGTGATCGAGTGCGCGACACCTCTTGACGCACTGTACTTCGTTAGTTAACTTCCTAACGAACTTCACGGTACTCGCCTGCCGTGTCCGTCAGAGGCCCGTCCCGGGGCTTCACTAGTTCCCCGACTCCCCTTGTTCCAGGCACGGTTCGCCCGCCGTCGCAGTGCAACGCAAGTGCAGTGCAGCGCAACGACGAAAGAGGTTCCGTGCAGGACTCCACGCCCCTCGTGGTCGGCATCGACGTGGGTGGCACCAAGACACATCTGCGTGCCTACGCCGGTTCCCGCCGCGTCGCCGACCAGGTGACGTCGAGCAGCGGCTGGCGGCCCCACGACCCGGTGGCCGCGGCCGGCCGGCTGGCCGCGCTGGTCGCCGGGGCGCTGCCCGCGGGCGCGCACCCGTCCGCGGTCAGCGTGGGCGGCCACGCCTGCGAGACACCACGCCAGTGCGCCCGCATCCGTACGGAGCTGCGACCCCACCTCGACGTGCCCGCGTCGGTCGTCGGCGACGCCGAACTGCTCGTGCCCGCCGCAGGCCTGGCCAAGGGCGTCGGTCTGGTCGCGGGCACCGGATCCGTGGCGGTGGGCCGACCGGCGGACGGCGATCCCGTCCAGGTCGGCGGCTGGGGCGCGGTGCTCGGCGACGAGGGCGGTGCGGCCGGACTCGTCCGCGAGGCCGCTCGGGCGGCATGGGCGGCGCACGACCGCGGGGAGGCGCCCGGCGCTCTCGCCCGGGCTCTGCTCGCCTCCGTCGGCGTCCCCGAAGTACCGGCGCTCGGCGCCGCGTTGGAGAGCGCCGCCGACGTCTCCGCGGACTGGGGCCGGCACGCGCCGGCCGTGTTCGCGGCCGCCGAGGCGGGCTCACCGCTCGCCCACGCGGTGATCGCCGCGGCCGGCCGCTCGCTGGCCGGTCTGGTGCGGCAGCTCGCGGAACGGGGTATCGCGGCGGACGACGTGGTGGTCGCGGGCAGCACGATCCTCGCCCAGCCCCCGCTGTACGACGCCTTCGTGGCCTCGCTCGCCGCGGCCGTACCGGGAGCACGCCCGCAGCCGCTGCGTGTGCCTCCGGTCGAGGGGGCCGTGGCGCTGGCCCGCTCTCTCCTGTGAACCGGCCGGCCCGCGTTCACGCACCCGCCACGTCCCGGTCCCCGGCCTCTCGCCGACGGGCCAGGGCCCGGCCGTAGATCTTCGCTCAACGGGTTCACGGGACCCGCCCGGTCCGCTCCTCCCGGGCGTCCCGCGCGCCCTCTCCGCCCGCTCCTCCTGCCGGCCGCAGGGCCGCAGAACCCAAGAGAGGCACTCGCATGCCGTCATCAGCCGGACACGGCTCCTCCCCGGCCCGTCGACCCGCCGTCGGCCGACGGGGATTCCTGAAGACCTCCCTGGGCGCCTCGGCCGGCGTGCTGGCCGCGCCCACCTTCGTCACATGGTCGGCCGCGGCGGACGCCAAGGCCGCCACGGCGCCGGCCGCGTTCGTCGACGACTACCGGACCAACGTCGCGGCGAACACCACGCCCGAGACCAATGCCGTCGTGCGCGCCCTCGGCGGCTTCGCCCAGGTCTGGAAGACCGGCGGCGCCTGGAACACCGGCACGCCGCTGCGGCCCGAGGTGCTGCGCGCCAACATGCGCTACTGCGCCCGCGTCACGGGTGCGCGCACGGACGCGCAGGCGAAGGAGGCCTTCCTCTACGACCGCCAGCACCAGAGCTACGCGATGATCGCGGGCCTGGGCCCGCTGGCCGGGCTCTACCGGGCGGGCGCCAAGGCCGTCACCTCGATCACCGTCGCCCCCGACGGCACGCCGCCCACCAAGATCGACGACGCCGTGCCCGCCGATGCCCCGGCCGGCTCCGCGCTCGGCGCCGGATCGCACGACTCCGCCCTCGGCAGGGTGGCCGAACTGGTCGACACGGTGCGTGGCCCGTACGCCTCCGGCAATCCGTCCAAGTACGCCTACCAGTACCCGCGTCCCTGGCGCATGAACGAGGACAGCGAGGTCGTCGACACGGGCCGCACGGACGCGCTCGGCTTTCCCGTGTACGACTCGAAGGTGGCCGTCGCCCCGCAGCTGCTGCGCCAGCGCAGTACGAGCCCGGCCGACGACGGCGGCTTCCCCAGCGGCCACACCAACGCCTTCCACCTGGCCTGCCTGGCCTACGCGTACGCCGTGCCCGAGCGGTTCCAGGAGCTGGTGACGCGGGCCTTCGAACTCAGCCACACCCGGATCGTGGCGGGCATGCACTCCACGGTCGACGTCCTCGGCGGCCGCATCATGGCCACCGCCCTCGCCGCCGCCACCCTGGCCGACCCGGCCAACGCCGCCCTCAAGGCGGCGGCCCGCGCCCAGGCACTGGAGTACTTCACCACGCGGACCGGGACCACCGCCGACAGCCTCCTCGCCCACGCCCACTCGGACCCGGACGACCCCTACGCGGACCGGGACGCCAACGCCCGCGCGGTCGCGCCGCACCTGACCTACGTCCTCACCCGCCGGGGCCGCAGCCTGCCGCTGACCGTGCCGAAGGGCGCGGAGGCGCTGCTGGAGACGCGGCTGCCGTACCTGGACGCGGAGCGGCGCCGCGAGGTGCTGCGCACGACCGCGCTGCCCTCGGGGTACGTGCTGCTCGACGGTTTCGAGCAGTGGGGACGGCTCGACCTGTTCGCCGCCGCGGACGGTTACGGCGCCTTCGACTCCGACGTGAGCGTGACGCTGGACGCGGCGGCGGGCGGCTTCCACGCGGCCGACAGCTGGCGCAACGACATCGACGGCGCCGGCGGGCTCACCAAGCGGGGCACCGGCACGCTCACCCTGACCGGCCGCAACACGTACACCGGCGGCACCGTCGTGGCGGACGGCACGCTGGTGGCCGCCTCGTGCGAGGCGCTGGGCCACGGCGACGTGCGGGTGACCGGCGGCACGCTGCGGGCGCGGCGGCCGCTGCGGGTGCACGGCGTGTACGCCCAGGAGTCCGGCACGCTGGAGCTGTCCCTGCGCCCGGGCCACGAGCCCGCTCTGGAGGTGACGCGGCGCGCGCTGCTGGGCTCCGGCAGCGTGCTGTCGCTGCGGCTCGACGACCGCAGGCCGCCCGCCGCGGGCAGCACGGTGCGCGTGCTGCGGGCCCCTCGGCTGCGCGGATCGTTCGACCGCGTCGAGCTGAACTCCGAGCGGCTGCGGGCCGTACCCGTCTACACGACGGAAGGTCTGTCGGTACGACTCCTGGAGCGGTGACGCACGGGGGGCGGGCGCTGGTGCGAGAGTAGGGCCCATGGGACGGGCCCGGACCACCCCCGCCCCCTCGCGGCCGGTGTCACCGCGGGGCGGATGATGGCGCACGAACAGCACTCGGTCCTCGCACCGGGCACCCGCGACGACGCGGCGCACCCGCCGGGACGGGCGACGGCCGCCCGGACGTCGCGCCGGCCGGGCAGGCGGTGGCTGCTGCCGCTGCTGGCGGTCGTGCTGCTCGGTCAGATGGCGGCGGCGATGGTCACCACCGCCCTGCAGCAGACGCCGACGATCGACGAGCCCATCTACGTCGCCACGGCCGCGGACTACCTGCACGAGCACCGCGTGCGCTTCAACCCCGAACATCCGCCGCTCGGCAAGCTGATCGTCGCGGCCGGGGTGGCGATCGCCGCCCCGCACGTCGACACGGCGTACCAGGGCGACCAGAGCGAGTTCGGCCGCCATCTGCTGTACGAGTCCGGGAACGATCCCTGGCGGCTGATGTTCTGGGCCCGGCTGCCGATGATCGTGCTGACCCTGCTGTTCGGGCTCGTCGTCCTCGCCTTCGCAAGTGAACTGGCGGGCCGGGCGGCCGGATCGGCGGCGCTCGCGCTGTACGCCCTCTCCCCCGACGTCATCGCGCACGGCTCGCTGGCGACGCTGGACGTGCCGGCGGCCGGGTTCGCGCTGACGTCGGCGTGGCTGCTGTGGCGGGCGCGGCGCGGGCCCCGGCTGTACGTGCCGCTGGGCGGCGTCGCCCTCGGCGCGGCGCTGGCCACGAAGATGAACGTGCTCCCGGTGGTCCCGGTCCTGATGGCGCTGGCCGCCTGGTCGATGTGGCGCGCGGGTTCCGGGGACCGGCCAAGGCGGCTGACGCGGTCCGCGGGAGCCGCGCTCGTCACCGGCGCCGTGGCCGTCGCCGTCGTATGGATCTCGTATCTGGCCGTCGATCCGCGGCTGCGCCCGGCGCCCGGCCGGCCGGCGCCCGCGGTGCACGGCCTGAAGGGCCTGCTCGTGCGGCTGATGCCGCTGCCGGCGTCCTACCGGGACGGTATGCGCATCCAGTTCGGGCTGGAGGACTACCCGTGGCAGGGCTTCCTCTTCGGCCACCTCTACACCGGCTCCCGCTGGTACTACCTGCCGGCCGCCCTGCTGGTGAAGACACCGCTGGGCATGCTCGCCCTGTGGATCGCCGGTGCCGTCGTGATGGTGGCGGTACGGCGGCTGCGGCCCGCGGCGCCCTATGTGCTGCTGCCCGCCGCCGTGCTGCTGGCCGCCGCCATGACCGGGGCGCGGGACTTCGGGACGCGGTACGCCGTCTTCGTGCCGATGTTCCTCGCGGTGGCCGCGGGCTGCGTCCTGACGGTCCGGTGGCGGTGGGCGCCGCTCGTGACCACGGCACTGGTGCTGTTCGTCGCGGTCAGCTCGCTGCGCACGTTTCCCTACTATCTGCCGTACTCCAACGAGGCGTTCGGCGGTCCGGCCCGCACGCATCTGCGGCTGCACGACTCCAACGTGGACTGGGGCCAGGACCTGGGCCGCCTCGCGGACCGGCTGCACGAGCGGTACCGCGGCGAGCGGGTCTGGCTCGTCTACAAGGGCAGTGGCGTGCCGTCGTACTACGGCATCGCCGCCCGCGACCCGCGTAAGGTGGCGCCGCGTCAGGTCCACGGGCTGCTCGTCGTGTCGGACTCGGCGGCGGCCAAGGCGCGGGGCCGGCTCGCCACGTTGATCCACAGCAGCCACGCGGTCGACGAGGTGGGGTACTCGATCACCGTCTACCGGCGGTGAGAGGTGCGCTACAACCCCTGGTCACGACGGTGCGTGAGCTATGTTGAAGCACTGTGGGAGACAAAGGAGGCGCACCGGTGCCATCGCCGCAGCAGGCACGCGCACAGGCATCCGCCATCACCTCGGGCAAGACCGCACCCGAGGTCGAGGCCGCCCCGGCCTCCCAGCTCCGGACGCTCTTCGACCGGCCCCGGCTCTCCCCCGGCCAGCGGCGTATCGCGCAGTACCTGATCGAGCACATCACCGAGGCGGCCTTCCTGTCGATCACCGACCTCGCCGAACGCGTCGGCGTGAGCCAGCCCTCGGTGACGCGCTTCGCGGCCGCGGTCGGCTTCAGCGGCTACCCGGCGCTGCGCGAGAAGCTGCAGTCGATCGCCCTCGGGACCCTGGCCGGCGGCCCCGGCGCGACGGAGGAGAACGTCAGCAACGAGCTCCAGGCGGCGGTCGACGCGGAGATCGAGAACCTGGAGAACCTGCGGCGTGACTTCGCCGATCCGGACCAGGTCATCGATCTGGGCCGCAAGCTGTCGGCCTCCACCCCGCTGACCGTTCTCGGGCTGCGCATCTCGGCCGCGCTCGCGGAGTACTTCGCGTACGCGGCGCGCCGTATCCACCCGGACGTGCGGCTGGTGACACGCGGCGGCAGCGTCGCCTACGACGCGCTGCTGCAGTCGCGTGAGGCGGGCGGCACGTGGGTGCTGGCGTTCTCGATGCCCCGGCACGCCCAGGAGACCCTCACCGCGGTGCGGGTCGCGCGCAGTGCCGGACTGCGGATCGCCCTGGTCACCGATCTGGCGCTCGGCCCGGTCGCCGCCGAGGCGGAGGTGGTCTTCGCCACCGGCACCGGTTCCCGGCTGGTCTTCGACACCTACGCGGCGCCCGGCGTGATCTCCTCCGCGCTGCTGCAGGCCATGACCGACGCCGACCCCGAGCGCACCCAGGCACGCCTGGAGGAGTACGAGCAGATCTCCGAGCAGCACCAGTTCTTCCTGCGCGACTGAGCCGCCGCGGCCAGGAGCAACACCACTCACTCCGGCTTTCACGCATGACAAAGGGACCTTTCACCACATATCGCGCATGAATGTTTTCATGCGTCTTGCAAAGCGGACGGCATATATAAATACTGCTCAGGCGTCACCCCGGACACCCCCGGAGCCGCCGTCTCCTACCCGCGTCGGCGCTCGAGGTGTCCGGGCGGGCCTCGTCCGTGCGAGGCCCTTGGCGGTCCCGGTCATCCCCTAGGCCGGGGCCGCCCGCCCTTGTCGGACCACCCTTCCGACGCCGCAGACCGGAAGCGACGATCATGCAACTGACGACTACGCGCATCAGCCCGGACTGGCCGTGCCAGGTCAAGCAGCCCGGTTCCTACGACTGGGAGCGCTCGGCGGCCAAGTGGCTGCGCGAACTGGTGCCCGCGCGCTACGGCAGCTACCCGGCCCTGATCCGCCATCCCGTGCTGCTCGCCCGCCATGCGCACATCCAGGTGCAGCAGGAGATACGCGTCGCCCGCACCGCCCTGCAGACCGCGCGTGCCGACCTGCCGGCGCTCGGCCTGCAGGAGTCGGTCATCGAGCACACGATCAAGCTGTACGCGGCCGAGGTCATGCAGCTCCAGCACATCGCGCGCAGCGTGCGCGCGGTCAGCCAGGCCCTGATCGACTCCGGGCGCTGACGGCACCTCCTGCCACGACGCGCGATCCGTGTCACACGTGGCCCACGCGATGGCCGTGAGCACCACCCGGCAGCGCGGCGGCCCACCGGCCGCCGCCGGCGTGCTCGTCCGGCAGGTGTGCCGCGGCCATCGCCCGCCCGCGTCCCGGGGCGGGCACCGCCACCACGCGGTGCCCGGCTTCCGCGACGGACGCCGGCCGCCAGGTCCGCGGCCTTCCTGTTCCGGGTGAGACGGAGCCCACAGGACCACGATCGGAACGCCCGCGATGTGCGATGCTCGACGCGTGACGAGCGAGCCCGCACCAGGTGCGGAATCCCGCGCCGCGCCGGACACCGTTGCGCTGGCCAAGGTGGTCGCCCGACAGCGCGCCGAGATGGACCGGCTGCGCGACCTGGCCGCGCGGGCGGCCGTCCTCGACCAGGCCAAGGGCGTCACGATGGTGCTGACCGGCTGCTCCCCCGACGCCGCGGAGGAGGAACTCCAGCGGCGTGCCGAGGCGGCCGGCCATTCGCTGCTGGAGGAGTGCTGGATCACCCTGGGCACGCTGGTGCCCGCCATGGCCGGCACCGCCGGGGAGGAGACGCCCGCCGGCCGCTCCGCGCCCGCGGCCGAGCCGGACCGCGACGCGGAGGACGCCGAGGACACTCCCGCGGATCTCGGCCCGCTGGGCGGGGAACTCGTCCGCGTCGCCACCCCGCAGGATCTCGCCCGGTGCCTGCTCGCGCATCTCGCGCCGGAGGTGGACGCCGACGCGGTCATGATCTACGCCTGGCTGCCCGCCGGAGAGCTCCAGCTGATCGGGCACGCCGGTGTCGACGACGTCCTGGCCGAGCAGTGGCGCCAGGTGCCGCCCCTGACCGGGATCGCCCCGCTCGAGGCGTTGCGCACCGGGCAGCCGCGCTGGCTGGAGGACGCCGAGAGGGACCGCAAGAAGTACCTGCTGATCGATCCGCCCGGACGGTGGCGGTCCCGGGCCTGGCTGCCCGTGCGCACCGGAGACGGGCCCGACGCGTGCGTCGGGGTTCTGCGCTCCGGTGCCGGGCCCTTCTCGCCGCGCGCCCGGGCACATCTTGAGGCGGTGGCCCGGCTCTGCGCCGGCCGGCTGCTCACGATCGGCATCCGCCCGCACGACACCGCCGACGCCTCCGCGGCCGCGGTACAGGCCGTGTTCGACGCGTTGCCGGAGGCGGCGATGCTGCTGGCGCCGGTGCGCACCGCCGTGGGCGCCGTCGAGGACTACCGCATCGACGCGGCGACCGCACAGGCCGTCGACGTCGTCGGCCGCGCCGGGCGGGAACTGGTCGGCCGGCGCTTCCGCGAGTGCTGCCCGGCGCTCGCGGAGGAGCCCATGTGGCAGGGCCTCAAGGACGCGCTGGCCACCGGAACGCCGTACGAGAGCGAGCCGTTCGGCCGTCAGGAGACGGTGGACGGCGCCACCGAGCTGTTCAACTACACCGTGCGGGCCGCGCGGCTGGGCCAGGGCCTGGTCGTCACCTGGGTCCGGCACGGCTCCTCCGACCGGCAGGAGCAGCGGCTCGCCGACCTCCAGCGGCTGGGCAGTCTGGGCTGGGCCAGCTGGAACCTGATCACGCACGAGGTCACCTGGTCGTCCCAGGTGTTCGCCCTCTTCGACCGGGACCCGGCGGACGGTCCCGTCGCGCTGACCGACCTGCCCGGTCTCGCCCTGCCCGAGGACGGGCCCGCCCTGACCCACGCCATCGGGGAACTCCTGGCCAGGGGGCGGACGTTCGACGTCCCCTTCCGGGTCAGGACGGCCGACGGGCTGCGGCATCTGCGGGCCGTGGCGGAGGCCGTCCCGGACTCCGCCGGGACCACCGTCGAGGTGCACGGTGTGGTGCAGGACCTCACCGCGCAGCGCAGCGCGGAACTCGCCCTCGTGGAGAGCGAGCGGGCCATCCTCACCCAGCACGACGTCCTGCGCGCCGAGCGGACGCTGGCCGGCCTGCTCCAGCACGCCCTGCTCCCCCTGCCCACCCGGCCGGTGCGCCTGGCGGGGCTGCGCGTCGACGTCGCCTATCTGCCCGCGCAGTCGGGCGTCCACGTCGGCGGCGACTGGTTCAGCGCCATCGAACTGCCGGACGGCGACGCGCTGTTCATGGTCGGCGACGTCGCCGGGCACGGCATCGGCGCGGTCGCCGCGATGGCCCAGCTCCGGTTCACCGCCAAGGGCATGGTCATCACCGGGTCCTCCCTGACGGGCGCGCTCGCCCGGCTCAACACGCTGCTGCTGCACTCCCGCGACCCGCACGGCACCGCGACCCTGGTCCTCGCCCGCTACGACCCGGCCGCGCGCCGCCTGGTCTGGGCCCAGGCCGGTCATCCGCCGCCGCTGCTGCTGCGCGACGGCCAGGTGCGCTATCTCGACCGCCCCCGCGGCATGCTGCTCGGGGCGAGCCGGGCGCCCGACTACGAGGAGGGGGTGTGCCGCCTCGCACCGGGCGACCGCGTCCTCCTCTACACCGACGGCCTGGTCGAGCGGCCCGGGGAGAGCATCGACCGGGGTCTGAAGCGCCTCGCCGACGCCGTCCTGGGCCACACCGCCGAGCCCGGTTCGCTGTCCCTGGGGCCGCTGCTCGCCTCGATGCTGGAGGGCGAACGCCGTGACGACGTCTGCGTCCTGGACCTGAGGGTCCCGGCGGAGCCGGAGTAGAGGACCGCGCCTCGTGCCGCCGGCACCTCAGCCCGCGCCGTACTCCGTCCGTGACTCCAGGGCCCGCCGGGTGTCGTCGCCGTAGACGCCGGTCTCGTCGCCGCTGATGCCGTACCAGAGCTGGAAGCGGGCGACGGCCGCCTTGAGGGTGGCGTCGTAGCTGCCGCTCGTGGAGCCGCCGGGGTAGATGTCCGGTACGCGCAGCAGGCGTTGCTGCAGATCCGACACCCCGGGGCCGCTGTCGCCCTCCCGCAGGGTGCCGGGGCCGTCGGGGTCCGAGGCGCCGGTGGCGGCGGCCGAGGCGGTCGCGGTCGGTTCGGCGGACGCCGTGGGGCGGGGCGTGTGCCCGGCGGCGTGGTCGCCGCGGCCGGGCAGCAGAAGGGCGCTGCCGAAGCCGACGAGCGCGGCCGCGGAGACGGCGACGGCGATGGCGGCACGGCGCAGTCCGGGGCCGAATCCCCAGCCGTCCCCGGCCGCCCGGCGTCCGCCGCCGGGCGTCGCCGTGTCGTCCTGGGCGGCCACGCGCGGGAGTTCCTGCGTCTCGCCCTCGTCCCAGGACCGCGGGTCCGGCACGGCGACGGGTTCGAGGTCCTCGCGGCCCTGTTCCATCTCCTTGAACAGCTCGGCGAGGGCGTCGGTGCGGCGCGGCCGCAGGACGCGGATGGGTTCCAGGGGCGGGCGGTCCTGCGGCGCCCCGGAACCCGGCGGTGTGGGCACAGTGCTCTCCTTCCGCCCCCAGGCAGGGGCCTCCGCCATCCCCCGACGAGTGATACGCGGCCGCCGCCCCGGAAGTTCAGCACCGCACACCGGGCCGCCTCGCCGCCCGGACGCCGAGAGCACTGAGTCCCCCACGCCGCTGCACCGAGTGCCATGCACGGCGTAACGATGCTACGTTCCGGTCATGACTACGGAGGCGGCGGCCGGGAAGCCGGCGATGCGGGACGCGCTGGTCGCGGCGGCGTTCCAGCTCTTTCTGGAGCGGGGCTACGAGCAGACGACGGTCGACGACATCGTGGCGCTGGCCGGCGTCGGACGGCGGTCGTTCTTCCGGTACTTCCCCTCCAAGGAAGACGTCGTCTTCCCGGATCACGAGCGGTGCCTGGCCGACATGACGGCCTTCCTCGGCGCGAGCGACAAGGACGACGAACCCGTGCGGCGGGTCTGCGACGCGGCCCGGCTCGTGCTGCGGATGTACGCCGAGAACCCGGCCTTCTCCGTGCAGCGTTACCGCCTCACCAAGAAGGTGCCGGGGCTGAGGGCGTACGAGCTGTCCGTGGTGTGGCGCTACGAGCGCGCCCTCGCGGAGTACCTGCGGGCCCGGTTCGCCGGCCGGCGCGACGGCATCCTGCGGGCCGACGTGATCGCGGCCGCCGTGGTGGCCGCGCACAACAACGCGCTGCGCTCCTGGCTGCGTTCGGACGGCGAGGACGACGCCGAGGCCGCGGTGGACCACGCCCTCGGCTACGTCCAGGCCGCCTTCGGCACGCTTCCCCCGCACCGGGTGAGCACCGGGCCGCAGGACGTGGTGGTCGTCGTGGCCCGGCGCGACGCCCCCCTGTGGCGGGTCGTCCAGGAGATCGAGTCCGAGCTCGGACACAATTGAGGGTACGCAGTGCCTTTACGAGTGGCACTGAGTGCCATACATTGGTCGCGTGCACGGTGGCACGGTCAACCGGGCACGTCCGTGCACGGTTGATCCGCGCACGTGGGATTCCGGCCGAGGCGCAGGGAGTTGACCAGCGTGTACAGCTACACAGGAAACGTGGCCAGTCAGGCGGCGGGCTCCGCGGCGGGCCTGCTCGATCCCGCCGTGCGTGATGCGGACACGCTCCTCTTCCAGCGCTGCACCTGGTGCGGCACCTCGATGTACCACCGGCTGCTGTGTCCGGTCTGCCAGGGCGGCGACCTGCGGACGGAGCGCAGCGAGGGCACGGGCACGGTCCGGCACGCGACGGTCGTGCACCGCAACACCCCCGCGGCGCGCAACGTGTCGCTCGTCGAGATGGCCGAGGGCTTCGTGGTGCGCGGCAGGGTCATGGGCCCCCTGATCGGCATCCACAGCGGTGACCGGGTCCGGCTGTCGACCGCCAAGGACCCGGTCCGCGGCGAGCCCGTCTTCCAGCTGGTCGACGAGCCCTACCGCGCCTGGACCTGACCGGCGCACCCGGTCCGGGAAGCCGGTTCCCCGCACGGCCGTCCGGCGGTGCGGTGCCGAGCGGCACGGTGCTCGACGGGGCGTGGACCCCCGTCCGCCGTGCCTCGGGTGCTCAGGGAGCGAGTGTGACGCGGATGCCGACGGTGCCCTTCGGCCCCCGGCGCAGCCGGCTGCCGAACAGGGTGAGGCGGCCGACGATCCCGTACTTGCCGACGATGAGCCGGCGGTAGCGGGCGACGGTCTCCTCGTCGCCGATCTCGGCGACCGCGGGGATCTGGTTGCCGGTCGGATGGCCGCGCACGTCGCAAGGTCCGATCAGGATGTCCTTCCGGGCCCGGATGCGCTTCACCTTCCACGAGTCGGCGACCGTCCACACCCCGAGCGTGTCGCCGTCGCGCACCACCCACACCGGGGTGGCGACCGAGGTGCCGTTCTTGCGGTAGCTGGTGATCAGCACGTACTTCTCGGTGCCGAGCCGCTCCAGGGACATGTGGTCCATGACGAAAGTCTAGGCACCTCAGGGTGGTTCGAGGAGTTCCCGGTACCGGCGGGCGAAGAGATACGCGTCTCCCGGCCAGCGCGCCGACAGATAGGCGCCGTCCCGGACGACGAAGGCGTGGGTGTCGTCGGCCGCCGTGCCGCGCCGGGTGAGCTCCCGGGGACCGCGCTCGAACTGGGCGGCCGGCTCGGCGAGCGCGGCGCGCACCTCGTCCTCCACGTATGCCGGGTAGGTGCGGTAGTAGCGGCCAAGACGCCAGGCGGTGGTCAGGTAGGCGGTGCGTTCCATGTACTTCGGCAGGCAGGTCGTCCGGCGCCCGGCGAGGACGCTGCGTCCGGTGCCGGGGTCCCGGGTCCGGGCCAGGACCAGCACTCCGTGGCAGATCGCGCCGACCGGTCGGCCGAGCGCCCAGAACCGGGCGACCTGCTCCCGCAGTTCCGCCGAGCCGAGGTACTGCCGCATGCCGGGCGCGTGTCCGCCCGGCAGCAGCAGTCCGTCGAACGCCGTCACGTCCACGTCGGCCCAGCCGGCCGTGGCACCGAACTCGGGCGCCTCGGTGAGCTGTTCGTAGAACCGCCGGGGCTCGGCCTCAGCGCCGAGCCGGCCGAAGAGGACGCCGGTCAGCAGGCGCGGGTCCGCCGCGGGGCGGGTACCGGCGCGTTCGGTGGCGAGGACCACCTCGTGCCCGGCGTCCGTCAGCAGGCGCCAGGGCACGGCGACCTCGGTGACGTCGAAGTCGTGGTCGGGGACCGGCATCAGTACGCGCATGGGGCCATCATGCAGGGACGTATCGCGTCCATGACACCCGCACCCGGCCGCAGTTCGCCCCGGCCGTCCCGGGGGCCGGTCTCAGGCGAGCGCCGCCGCCATCCGCCGTACGGCCTCGGTGATGATCTCGGGCGAGGTCGCCAGGTTGAGGCGTACGTGCCCCGCCCCGCCGCTGCCGAAGTGCGGGCCCGGGCTCAGCGCCACCCTCCCCCGCTCCAGGAACACCTCGGCCGGATCGTCGCCGAGGCCGAGGGCCCGGCAGTCCAGCCAGGCGAGGTAGGTGCCCTCCCCGGGACGGTGCGCGACGGCCGGGAGGTGCTCGGCGAGCAGGTCGGACAGCAGGCGGCGGTTGGCGTCGAGGCCGCACAGCAGCGCGTCGAGCCAGGCGGTGCCGTCGGTGAGGGCGGCCGTGTGGGCGATGACGCCGAGGTGGCTCGGGCCGTGGCCGACCTCCTCGGGCAGACGGGCGAGGTCGGCGGCGGCCGCCGGTCCGGCGATCGCGAGCGCCGCCTTCAGGCCCGCCAGGTTCCAGCCCTTCGACGCGGACATCAGGGACAGGCCGCTCTCCGCGCCCGGAACGCTCAGGTACGGCACGAAGTCCGTGCCCGTCGCGGTGACCGGGGCATGGATCTCGTCCACGACGACGCGGACGCCGTAGCGGCCGGCGAGGGCGGTCACCGCGGACAGTTCCTCGGCCGTGTGCACGGTGCCGGTCGGGTTGTGCGGGCTGCACAGCAGGTAGGCGGCGCGGCGTCCGCCGGCGACGGCCTGCCGGAAGGACGCCTCCAGCGCGCCGAGGCCGATGCGCAGGTCCGCCCCGAGCGGCGCCTCCAGGACCAGCCGGTCCAAGTGCGCGACGAACTGGTAGAACGGCGGATACACCGGCGAGTTGACGATCACCGGGTCCCCGGGCCCGGTGACCAGCCTCAGCATCTCGACGACGCCGAGCATCACGTCGGGCACGATCGCGGTGCGCTCCACGGCGAGCCCGTCCCACCCCCACCGCTGCTCCGCGAACGCGGCGAGCGCCTCGGCGTAGGCGGTGCCCGACGGATAGCCGGTGTCCCCGAGCACCATTGCCTCGGAGACCGCGCGGACGACGGGTTCGGCGAGCGGGACGTCCATCTCGGCCACCCACAGGGGCAGCACGTCGGCCGGATGGGTGCGCCATTTCACGCTCGTGCGACGGCGGAGGTGGTCGAGGGAGAGGATGCGCAGCGGATTCGGTTCACCGGACGTGGCGTGCGGGATCCTGGTCATGGGGCTCAAGATAGGGCGCACGCCTCTCACCTGGAACAACCCGGTGCATGGCCGGCATCGCGGTGAAAGCGCCCGCTCCTCGCCCTCGGCAAACCTCAACTCCGGTGGTTGGATGGCCGGTTGATGCCACCCCTCACATGGCACTTCAGGAGCGGACCCCTTGACGGAGAATCCGGCATGCGCCGAGGACCACGCCGCGGCGCTGCGCAGACGTATCGACACGCTGCGCCCGCACACGGCCAGGATCTGGAACTACTGGCTCGGTGGCAGCGACTACTACGAGGTCGACCGGGTGGCGGGTGACCGCATCCGCGAACTCCATCCGGCCATCGACGCGTACGCCCGCGCCGACCGCCGCTTCCTGGGACGGGCCGTACGTCATCTCGTGGCCGAGGCGGGGATCCGGCAGTTCCTGGACATCGGCACGGGCCTGCCCACCGCCGACAACACGCACGAGGTCGCCCAGCGCCTCGCTCCCGAGGCCCGGGTCGTCTACGTCGACAACGACCCGCTGGTGCTCGCGCACGCCCGCGCCCTCCTCACCAGCTCGCCCGAGGGCCGCACCGACCATCTGGACGAGGACCTGCGCAACGTCGACGCGATCCTGGAACGGGCCGCCGACACACTGGACCTCAGCCGGCCGGTCGCGGTGATGCTGCTCGGGGTGGTCATCTTCCTGCGTGAGGACGAGGACCCGTACGGGATCGTGCGCCGTCTCATGGACGCGCTGCCCTCGGGCAGCCATCTCGTGCTGTCCCACACCATCACCAGCCCCGCGCTGCCGGAGGTGGACGCGGCCGTCCGGTTCTGGAACGAGCGCGGCATCCCGGGGCTGGTCCAGCGCACCCCGCAGGCGGTGGCCCGGTTCTTCGACGGCCTGGAGCTGCTGGAGCCGGGTGTGGTCTCGTGCTCGCGCTGGCGGCCCGAGGCGTGCGACGGCGAGGAGCCGCAGGAGGTGGCCATGTACGGCGGGGTGGGCCGCAAGGCCTGAGAAGACCGCCCGCGCGCTGAACGCGACGGCCCCCTGGCCCGTATGGAGGGAGGGCGCTCAACGACCGGAGTGCCCCGCGGTGTTGACGCCGCGCGTACGGGTTCGGGAGCCATGCATGAGGCACGCACGACGACGGATCGTCCGGCGAGCGACGCGGCTGGCGGCCGTCGGCGGCCTCCTCCTCGGGGGAGCGATGGTGACGCAGGCCGCCATGGCGAGCGAGTCGCCCGGCACCTCCGCCCTCCCGCTCAGCGCCTCCGGCACCTCGGAGAATCCCGGCGCCGCGCTGGTGTCCCGGCTCGGCACCGCCCGCACGGCCGGCACCTGGACGGGAACGGACGGGCGCCCGGTGGTCGCGGTGACCGACAAGGAGGCCGCGGCTCAGGTCGAGAGCGCGGGCGCCCGGGCCAAGATGGTGCCGCACAGCATGAACGACCTCAGGGCGGCGGCGTCGACCCTGCGGGCGGCGCCCCGCGTGGCGGGCACCGCCTGGGTCATGGACTACCGCACCAACCAGGTGGTGGTGCAGGGCGACAGCACCGTCTCGGCCTCCGACTGGTCGGACATGACCAAGGTCGCCACCGGCATCGGCTCGTTCGTGCGCACGGAGCGCACGCAGGGCGAGTTCACGACCCGGCTCAACGGCGCGCAGCCGATCCTGTCGACCGGCGGCCGCTGTTCGGCGGGGTTCAACGTGACCGACGGCAAGAGCGACTTCATCCTCACCGCCGGGCACTGCGGGCCGACCGGGTCCATCTGGTTCGCGGACAACCAGGGCAACCAGCAGCTCGGCAAGACGGTGCGGCAGGACTTCCCCGGCAGTGACTTCTCGCTGGTCCAGTACGCGACCGGCAAGGCGGGCGCCGGCGCCGACGTCGTCGCCATCGGGAACGGCAACGGCGTGCGCATCACGGGCGTCGGCGATCCGGCCGTGGGGCAGCGGGTGTTCCGCAGCGGCAGCACCAGCGGGCTGCACGACGGCGAGGTCAAGGGGCTGGACGCCACGGTCAACTACCCGGAGGGCACGGTCACCGGCCTGATCGAGACGAACGTCTGCGCCGAGCCCGGGGACAGCGGGGGCCCGCTGTTCTCCGACGGCGTCGCGCTGGGCGTGACCTCGGGCGGCAGCGGCGACTGCACCTCGGGCGGGACGACGTTCTTCCAGCCGGTGACCAAGGCGATGCAGGCGCTCGGCGTCCAGATGATCGTGTCGAAGCAGGCCGCCGGCCAGAGCACGGCCACGCCGTCCTCCTCGGCCACGCACAGCGCGATCGCTCCCGGCGCGGCCTCCCCCGGCTCCTCGGGTCCCGTCTCGGGCCTCGCGGACGACGGCGAGACGCTGCTGGCCCGGCTCGCGAATCCGAACAACGCCGGTCCCGGGATGCTGGTCATCGGCGGCAGCCTGCTGGCGCTCGTCGCCACCCGCTGGATCCGCGCGGAGCAGGACCGCAAGGAGTACCGGCGCTACTACTCGGCCACCTGGAGCTGACCGACGGCTCGGCCGGGGCCCGGCAGCACTCCTGCCCGCCGGAGACCCCCTCGCGCGGCGGAGCCAGGCCGAGGACGACGGGGAGCGCGGGACGATGCGAGGCGAGGACCACGGCGCCGGCGGACAACGTCCGCGGCGCGGCGGGCAGCCGGAGGACCGCCGGGAGGACGGCATCGGCCCCGACGAGCAGCACCTGGGCGACGAGACTGCGACGCGTCAGACGCGACGGGGCGTTCCGCACGGCGGGGAGTTCCGCACGGGGGCCGCTCCGCACGGCGGACGACTCCGCACGAGCGCCGTACCGCACAGTGGGCCACTCCGCACGACGGACCACTCCGTACGGCCGGCTGTCCCGCACGGCGGAGGATTCGGACGATCTGTTGCGCACGTGGCCCGCGCCGTGACGACGAAGCGGGCCCACGCGAGGGCCCCGGAGCGGACATCGGGGGCGAGGCCCCGCGCCGCAGCGGGCCGGTGACATGGACGTGGACGGAGGAGGTGGACACGAGGAGGGCGGTGCCGCAGGCGAGCACGAGCCCGCCGAGCCGGTCGGGGCTGGTGCCGGCCGTGCACGAGGCCCGGCGGGACGGCACCGGACCGGCGGCGGGGGTGCCTTCCCACCCCGGGCGAGGCCGGAGGCGGGACGGGGGGAGCGACGATGCCGTGGCGGACGGCGGTGGTCGGAGCGAGGAGAGGCCCGTCCGGCGTCGGGTTCCGCCGGACCGGGGTCGCGCAGCGGCGCGGGGCTCGGTGCCTGCTCAGGCAGCCCGCGACCGGGGCGGGGCCGCCGCGGCCCACTCCAGGACGAGGCGCTGGTACTCCTCGCGCTGCTCGCCGCTCAGTGTCCCGCCCGACCGGCGCCACAGGGCCCGGATCTCCTCGTTGACCTCGTCCGCCGAGCGATCGGAGGCGGGTTCAACGGTGGTGGACATGATGTGAAGCATACGGTCCCAGAAGTGAAGGCGCCGTGAGTAAGGTCGCACGAAACGGACATAAAGGACCGTGTTGCTGGTCACGTCATCCGCCAAGGCGGGCCGCCGAGTTCACGCCTCCGCGGCCCCGAGAACGAGCACCTGGATGGCGAGGACGGCGGCCCCCCGGGCCCAGTCGTGGAAGTCCGACACCTTGGTCTCCAGGGGCACCGGCGCGGCCAGCGGATGCCGCTGGGCGGCGGCCGCCTCCCGCACCGTGTCGCCGGCCACATCCATCAGCCCGACGCCCTCGCCGGCGAGCAGGATCTTCTGCGGCATGACGAAGTTGGCGATCTGGGCGAGCAGGGTACCCAGGGCGCGCGCCGCCTCCCCGACGACCCGGGCGTGCATGGGGCCACCGGCGGAGGCCAGGCCGAGGATCTCCTCGTAGGTGCAGTCACGTCCGGTGGCGGCGCGGATCTGGTAGCGGATGCTGGGGACGGTGAGCAGCGAGACGGCGCTGCCGCGTTCACCGTCCGGGGTGAGCGGGCCGCTGGGGTCGATGATCCAGTGGCGGCCGAAGCCGCGGTCCTCCTCGGCGCAGGGCACGCGCCTGCCGCCCAGGACCAGCCCGTAGCCGATGCCGGCGCCGATGGTGAGCACGACGAAGCGGTCCAGGCCCCGGCCGGCCCCGAACCAGGTCTCGGCCTCGACGAGGGCGGCGACGTCGTTCTCGACCACGACCGGCAGTCCGGTGCGCTCCTCGACCAGCTCGCCGAGGGGGACGTCCCGCCAGTGCAGGAAGGGCGACTCCTTCACCACGGACCGGTCCTCGACCATGCCGCCGACACCGATGCCGATACCGGCGAGGCACGGGTGGGCGCGGGCCAGCTCGGCCGTCATCTCCGACAGCACGTCGGCGACTTCGGCCGGGTCGTGGGTCTCCAGGGGACGGTCGTCGCGGGCGACGATGTCGCTCCGGAGTGTGGTGACGACGCCGTAGACCATGTCTTCGGTGATCTTGAAGCCGATGAAGGAGCGGGACTCGGCGACGACGTCGAGGGGCTGTGAGGGGCGCCCCTGACGCACCTCCGCCGGCACACCCGCCTCGGCGACCTCGATCAGCAGGCCCGACTCGATCAGCGGCTTGGTCAGCCGGGTGAGGCTGCCCGCGGACAGGTCGAGCCGCCGGGCCAGCGCGGTGCGGGACAGCGGGCCGTTGACGAGCACCTCGATCGCCACCGAGCGCTCACCGGGACTCAGGGGCAGCCAGCTGGCAGCGGCTGTGGTCATGACGATCGGACTCCCGCTACTTTTTTTCACCGCGAAAACAACAGGTTCAGGATAGCCCGCGGATCGACAGTACGAAATGATCCTCGCGGGACTCTTGACGTCATGATTCTTTTGTACCGAAAGTAAGAGAAGAGGTGACGGACGGCCGGCAGGGGTGTCCGTCGCGCCGGCGCTGCGGTGGTGATCGACACCGCAGATCGACCCGATCCTCGCGCAGTGATCTCCGTACCAGTGAAGGGCACGCCTCACATGACGTTCTCGCTCGGCATCGTCGGCGCCGGCCAGTTCTCCGGCCAGTTCGCCACGCTGTTCCAGGCCCATCCCGGCGTCAGCGACGTCCACGTCACCGACCTGCTGCCGGACCGGGCAGGCCGGCTCGCCGCCGCCCAGGGTCTGGCGGGCACCTTCCCCTCGTACCAGGCGATGCTGGAGTCCCCGGACGTCGACGCGGTCGCGATCTTCACCCAGCGCTGGACGCACGGACCGCTCGTGCTCCAGGGCCTGAACGCCGGCAAACACGTCTACTCCGCGGTCCCCATGGCGATCACCACGGAGGAGATCGCGGCCATCGTCGAGGCGGTCGGGCGGACCGGACTCACGTACATGATGGGCGAGACCAGCCAGTACAACCCGGCGACCGTGCACGCCCGCAACCAGATCGCCGAGGGCGCCTTCGGCCGGATCTTCTACGCCGAGGGCGACTACGTCCACGACATGGACCTGGGGTTCTACGAGGCGTACCAGTACAGCGGCGGCGAGAACTGGAAGCAGACCGCCAGCTACCCCCCGCTGCTCTACCCCACGCACTCGGTGGGCGGCGTGCTCGGCGCCTGGCAGACGTACGCCACGAGCGTGTCGGCGATCGGGGTGGTCGACGAGCGCGGCGACGGCGTCTTCGACAAGGAGGTCAGCCAGTTCGGCAACGACTTCTCCAACGCGACCGCGCTGTTCGAGGTGGCGGGCGGCGGCTCGTTCCGCACCAACGAGTTCCGGCGGGTCGGCTACCCCTCGCACATCCGGGAGTCGCGTTTCCGGTTCTTCGGCACGGACGCGAGCATGGAGCAGCTCGCCACGGTGGCGCTGTGGCAGGACAAGAAGGGCGTGCGGGACATCAGCGAGCTGCTGGAGCCCAAGCCCACCATGGCACCTGACGACCCGTCACTTCAGCACATCGCCCCGGAGCTGCGGGCCGCCTTCACCTCCGGCTCGGCGCCGGTGCACGACCGCGCCCGGCTGCCGCGGGAGTTCGACCACCTGCACAACGGGCACGAGGGCAGCCACCACTTCCTGGTGGACGACTTCGTGACCGCCGTGAACACCCGGTCGCTGCCGTCCGTCAACGCGTGGGTGGCCGCCCGCTACACCCTGCCGGGCATCGTCGCGCACGACTCCGCGCGGCAGGGTGGCGTACGGCTGGAGATCCCGGACTTCGGGGACGCGCCCGCGTAAGTGCCCGCCGCGAGCCGGGTGTCCCTGTCAGGTGCCGGGCTTGCGGCCGTAGACGAAGACGTCGTCGCCGGTCCTCAGCAGCGACCAGTACTTCTTGGCGGTGGCGGGCGTCATGTTGACGCAGCCGTGCGAGCCCGGCGGGTTCCACATGCTGAGGTTCACCGAGTGGAAGGCCTGACCGCCGTCGAAGAACTGGCTGTAGGGCATCGGCACGTGGTAGATGCTCGAGACGTGGTGGAGGTGCCGCCAGTAGATCTTCTTCAGGCCGGTACGGGTCTCGTAGCCGTCACGGCCGGTACGGACCGGCACGGGGCCGTAGACGAGCCGGCTGCCGTCCTGGATCCAGCTGAGCTGGAGCGTCAGGTTCACGCAGGCGATGCGGCCCTTGTTCGTCGGGCACCTGCCGTCCCTGTTGGGGTGGCTGCCGACGGCCTTCTGCTTGTTCATCAGGTTCATCACGCCCCAGGTGACGGGGCCCGCGTAGCCGACGTTCGGCGTGATGCCGTGCTTGGTCTGGAAGGCCTTGACGGCCTTGCAGTCGGTGGCCGACTGCCGGCCGTCGACCGGTCGGCCCAGGAACTTCTCCACCTGCTTCTGATAGGGCCCGGTACTCGTGGTGCAGCTCGTGGACGCCTGCGCGGGCGCGGTGCCCAGTGCGAGCGCGAGCGGCGCCATCAGTCCGGTGAGCCCGAGCGCGACGGCGCCCCGTCTGCGTATGTCCCCCATGGCCGGCCTTGCCTTTCGTGTCGTTGGCGCGTCTGATCTGCGATCTCTGCCAGCTAGACCGGCGTACGGCGCGTTCGGTTGCAGGAATCGCCCACGATGCGACGAAACGGTGACATGCGCAGTGCCCCAGATCACAGGGACAGGGGTGGGGCGCTGTGGCTCATCTCTCGCCGTCCTTGTGCGTCGCCCGCAGGAAGCCCGTGTTGACGGCGGTGAGGCCGCCGTCGACCGTGAGCGCGGTACCGGTGATCCAGGCCGCGTCGCGGGAGGCGAGGAAGGCGACGGCGGCGGCGATGTCGCCGGGCTCGCCGACCCGGCCGAGCGGATACAGCGTGCGCAGCGACTCCAGTTCGTCCTCGCGGCCCTCCCACGCCGAGGTGCGCACCGTGCCCGGCATGACGAGGTTGACGCGGACACCCCGCGACGCGGCGTGCCCGGCCATGGTGCGGGTGAGCGAGAGCAGACCGGCCTTGGCGGCGCTGTAGCCGTGGTTGCCGAAGTGCTGGACGGCGTTCACGGAGCCGATGGTGACGACGGCACCGCGGCCGGAGGCGGCCAGGTGCGGCAGCGCGGCCCGGCAGCAGCGGTAGGTGCCGGTCAGCGTGATGTCGAGGTCGCGGTCCCAGGCGTCGTCCCCGCCGCCCTCGAACAGCGGGGTGTCGGGCGTGCAGCTCGCCGCGCAGTTGACCAGGACGTCCAGCGACCCGAAGGTGGCGGCGGCGTGCGCGACGGCCGCCTCGACGGCCTCCCGCTCGGCCACGTCGCAGGCGCGTGCCTCGGCTGCGAGGCCGCCTTCACGCAGCGCGCCCGCGGTCTTCTCGGCCTCGGCCGCGTCCGCGTCGGTCAGCAGCACCCGCGCGCCCTCCTCGGCCAGGCGCCGGGAGACCGCGGCACCGATACCGCGGGCCGCGCCGGTGACGAGAACCCCGTACCCCTCGAAGCGCTTGGTGTCAGCCATGGGCCGAACCTACCCGCCGCACGATCCACCCGGCGGATAACGTGCGTCCATGACCGCGTTTCTGCAGCAACTCCCCGCCCTGATAGGCGTCGTGATCGGCGCGCTCGGCTCGTATCTGGCGGTGGTACGGGGGGACCGGGTCCGCTTCCGGCGGGAGCAGGCGGCGCGCTGGGAGGAGCGGCGGTTCACGGTCTACACGGACTGGTCGCAGGCCCTGAAGCAGCAGGTCGCGCTGACCTACCGGGTGGCGGCCCACCTCGGCAACGACCCGCATCCGCATCCTCTGTCGGCCCAGGACGCCGAGCCGCTGCTGGCCGAGGTCCAGACGGCCCGCGAGCCCCACGGCGAGGCGCTCATCCTGCTGGGCAGCCCGGACGTCGTCGAGCACGCCCGGGGGTGGATCGTCACGGTGATGGAGATGGAGCGCTTCGTGCGGGAGGGTACGCGCGATCCGGCCGCCTGGCGGTCCCTGCTGGAGCGGCAGCGCGCCGGACGCGAGGGCTTCTACACGGCGGTCCGCGAGGATCTGTCGCTCCCGCCGGGGCATGCGGCGCGCTGGCCGCTGCCGGTCGTGCCCCAGCCCTGACGTCAGCGGTAGCCCGCGACGTCGGCCGGCCGCCCCGCGTCCTGGACCTCGACCAGATAGCGCCAGGCGTCCGGGCGGCTGCCGTCGAGGTCCGTGAAGCCGTACTCCTGGGCGAGGGAGCCGCTGGAGAGGGACGCGCCGTTCCACCGGGCGACGTCCGGGTCGGCGGCGAGTGCGGTGACGGCGCGGCCCACGTAGCGCGGGGTCTCGGAGATGGCGAAGTGGGGGACGCGCTCCAGGGCGTCGCGCCAGTTCTCCTCGCGCACGCCGAAGTTCTCGAGCATGATCTCCGAGCGCAGCCAGCCCGGGGTGAGCGCGACGGCGGTGGCACCGCGCGGGCCGAGTTCGTGCCCCAGCGCGAAGGCCATGCGCAGGACGGACGCCTTGGCGAGGTCGTAGAAGAACGAGACGCGGTAGGTGTCGCGGTTGTAGTCGGCGGTGCCGTCGGTGACCTCGACGACCAGGCCGCCGGGCCGGCGCAGGAGCAGCGGCAGGGCGTGGTGGCTGGTGACGGCGTGGGTCTCCACGGCGAGCCGGAGCAGCCTGAGTCCGTCGTCGAGGTCGTGCTCCCAGACGGGGCTGTCCCAGGCGAAGAGGTTCTCACCGCCCCAGATGTCGTTGACGAGGACGTCGAGGCGGCCCTGCTCGTCCGCGATGCGGTCCACGAGCGTGCGGACCTGTGCGGGGTCGAGGTGGTCGGTGGGCACGGCGATGCCCTCGCCACCCGCCTCGGCGACGAGGTCGGCGGTGTCCTCGACGGTCTCCGGGCGGTCGTACTCGGAACGCCGGGCGCGGGTGCTGCGCCCGGTCACGTAGACCGTCGCCCCGGCCGCGCCGAGCTCCACCGCGATCCCGCGCCCGGCACCCCGCGTCGCCCCGGCGACCAGCGCCACCCTGCCCTTCAGCGGTCCCGGCATCCGTGGCCTCCCGTTCTGCTGCGGTTCCTGCTGTCAGGACCGATCGTGCCGGGGAAGGCGGACATCCTCTGTCGTCTTTTACGGGAAGTACGGAGAGGTCGGGGAGTTCGGGGAATGCGGGGAGTTCGGGGAATGCGGCGGATCCGCTGTCACGGGGACTTCGTTCGGCGTGCCGTCGCCGCGACGGCGGGGAGGACCGCCAGTGCGAGGATGCCGCCGGTGAGGGCGAGCACGGGGTAGCCGGCCGCGGCCACGACGAGGCCGGAGGAGAGGCCGCCCGTCGCGCCGGCGATCGCGATGGAGACGTCGACCACCCCCTGCGTCGTGGCACGGGTCGCCAGCGGCACGGTGTCGTTGATGATCGCCGTGCCGGAGACGAGGCCGAAGTTCCAGCCGAGTCCCAGCAGTCCCAGGGCGAGCGCGAGGAGGGCGACGGAGTCGCCGGGCGCGATGCCCGCGAGAAGGCCGGCGGCCAGGAGGGTGAGTCCGGAGGCGGCCGCGATCCGCAGCGGCCCGTAACGGTCGACGAGCCGGCCGGTCAGCGGCGAGGGCAGGTACATCGCGCCGATGTGGAGGGCGATGACGAGGCCCGAGGCGGCGGTGCCGTGGCCGTGGTCGTGCAGATGGACCGGTGTCATCGTCATGATCGCGACCATGACGAGCTGGCTGAGGACCATCACGAGCGCGCCGAGGACCACGCCGCCGCGGCCCTCCGCGCTCCCCTCCGGTGTGCCGGCGGTGGCGGTGCCCGCCGGGTCCGTCTCCGCGAGGGCGCGCGCCGTGAGCAGCGGGTCGGGGCGCAGCCGGACGGCCAGGACGAGCGCGGCGAGGGCGTAGGCGGCGCCGGACAGCAGGAAGGGGCCGGCGAGGGCGGGGACGCCGACGCGTGCGGCGAGGTTGCCGGTGGGTGCGGCGAGGTTCGGCCCGGCGACGCCGCCGAGGGCGGTGGCGACCAGGACGGTCGACACGGCGCGGGCGCGGTGGCTCGGGTGCGCGAGGTCCGCTCCGGCGTAGCGGGCCTGGAGGTTGGTGGCGGAGCCGGCGCCGTAGACGAAGAGGGCGACGAACAGCAGGACGGGATTGTCCAGGATCGCGGCGGTGATGACGCCCGCGCTGCCGACGGCTCCCGTGAGATAGCCCGCGGCCAGGCCGGGCCGGCGTCCACGGGTCTGGGAGACACGGCCCACGGCGACCGCGGTGAGCGCCGATCCCGCGGTGAACAGGGCGCTCGGCAGCCCGGCCAGGCTGGTGCTGCCGAGCATCTTCTGCGCGAGCAGCGCTCCCACCGTGACACCGGCGGCGAGCCCGGCCCCGCTGAGGAGCTGCGAGGTCACCAGGACGCGGAGGATGTGGCGCTGGGCCCGGGCGGCGTCGGGCACGCCGGGTGCGCCCGGTACGCCGGGTATGGGGCCGGTCGTGCCGGTGTCTGGTGCGGGTCGCGTCATGTCCTCTTCCTGGTGGCCGTGGGTGAGGGGGCGAGCGCCCGGCCGGTGCCGGGCCGCCGCGTCCTGGTGTCCGCCTCCGCGATACGCCGCCCCGGCGCGAGCCGTGACGCGTCACGTGCCGGCCGCGGGTGACCGGACGGGAGGCCGTCGCTCATGCCACGTCCCCTGCCTCCACGGGCAGTTCGGCCAGACGCCACTCCAGCATGCCGTCGTTCATACGGATCGCCCGCCGTCCCCGGCCGGTCAGCAGCCGTACCGCGTCGTGGGCGAGGACGCAGTACGCGCCGCGGCAGTAGACGACGACCTCGGCCTCCTCGGGCAACTCGCCCAGACGGCCCGCCAGTTCGTCGACCGGGATGGACAGCGCACCGGGGATGTGCCCGGCGCGGTACTCCTCCGCCGGGCGGACGTCGAGCAGGATCACGTCCCCGGCCGCCACGCGGGCACGCAGCTCCTCGTGGGTGACCGCCCGGGCGCCGTCCGCACCGAGGTAGGCGTCCCGCGCCGCGGGCACGGCCGCCTGGTGGGCCTCGGCCACCGTGCGCAGCAGCGCGAACAGCCGGGCCACGTCGTCCCCGGCGAGCCGGTAGTGGATGCGCACGCCCTCGCGGCGGGTGGCGACGAACCCGGCCTGCTTGAGGGTCTGCAGATGCGCCGAGGCTGTCGTCAGGTTCAGCCCCGCCGCCTTGGCCAGGGCGTCGACCGTGCGCTCGCCCTGCGCCAGCAGATCGAGCAGTTCCAGGCGCTTTCCGCTGGCCAGCGCCTTGCCGCTGGCCGCGAACGCCTCGTACAACTGGGTCTTCGCGCCGGCCGCGACCTGGCCCGCCGCGCCCGGGGTGGTTCCCGCCATGCCATCCTCCACATATCCATGGAATAGTGTAGATGACGGTGAGGGGCCTGACCACACGGCCTCTCGCATCCCCTTGCTGGAGGAATCGATGGGGTTCGCCGACGACCACCCGATACGGCCGTCCGGCACCGCGCTCGGCACCGGTGCCCGCCCGTCCGGCCGCGCCGGCCTGCGGGTCGCGGCCGGGCCGTCCGGCCGCGCCGCCGCACCGGGCCGCCGGCTCACCCCGGGCGGTCCGCGGTGAGCACCGCGACACGGGGTGCGGCGGCGCCCGTCCGCCTGGGGCTGCGGGAGAACTGGGCCCAGTTCACGCTGCTGGTCGTCGTCAACGTCTGCGTCGGCGGCCTGGTCGGGCTGGAGCGGACCACCGTCCCCCTCATCGGCTCGCACGTGTTCGGCCTGACCAGCGACCTGGCCGTCTTCTCGTTCATCATCGCCTTCGGTGTCACGAAGGCGCTGACGAATCTGGCGGCCGGCGCGCTGACCGCCCGCTTCCGCCGCAGGCAACTCCTGGTCACGGGCTGGCTGATCGGCGTTCCCGTACCGTTCGCGCTGGCCTGGGCACCGTCGTGGGGCTGGATCGTCGCGGCGAACGTCCTGCTCGGCGTCAACCAGGGCCTGACCTGGTCGATGACCGTCAACATGAAGATCGACCTGGCCGGTCCCGCGCGCCGCGGCCTGGCCACGGGCCTCAACGAAGCGGCCGGTTACACCGCGGTCGGCGCCACCGCCCTCGTCACGGGATACCTCGCCTCCAGCCACGGCCTGCGCCCCGCGCCCGAACTCGTCGGCGTCGTCCTCGTGGCGGCGGGGCTGGCCCTCTCGCTGGCCGTGCGCGACACCGCGGCCCACGTGTCCCTCGAACTCGCCCAGCGCGCCGAGCCGTTGCCGGTCGGCGAGACCACGAGCCTGGCGGCGGTCTTCGCCCGCACGTCCTGGCGCCGGCGCTCACTGCGCGGCGCGAGCCAGGCGGGGCTGGTCAACAACCTCAACGACGGCCTCACCTGGGGCGTCTTCCCGCTGCTCTTCACCGACCACGGCCTCGGCCTCGGCGCGGTCGGCCTGGTCAAGGGGCTCTACCCCGTCCTGTGGGGCCTCGGGCAGATCCCCGGCGGCCACCTCTGCGACCGCGTCGGCCGCAAGCCGCTCATCGTGTACGGCATGCTCGTCCAGGCCGGGGGCCTCGTCCTGGCCCTCGTCCTCCTCGACCGCCCCCTCCTCGCCGGCGTCCTGTCCGCGGTGCTCCTCGGCCTCGGCACCGCCATGGTCTACCCGGCACTGATCGCCTCCGTCTCCGACCACGCCCACCCCACCTGGCGCGCCAACGCCCTGGGCACGTACCGCTTCTGGCGCGACATCGGCTACGCCGTGGGCGCCCTGCTGGCCGGTCTCCTGGCCGACACCCTCGGCCTGAACGCCACGGTCGTCGCGGCCGCGGTCCTCACGGCCGCGTCCGGCCTGCTCGCGGCACGCTGGATCGGCGAACGACACCCGGCCGTGTGACGGCACGGCCGGGAGCACCCTGACCGCACGGGCGGGAGCACCCTGACCGCACGGCCGGGATCACCACGGGACGGGCGGGAGCGCCCCGACGGCACGGCCGGGATCACCACGGCACGGCCGGGAGCGCCCTGACCGCACGGCCGGGAGCGCCACGGGACAGGCAGGAGCGCCCTGACGACGCCCGGCCACGCCCTCGGGTCGCCGGGAAGTCGCCCGCGCTTCGATGCACGCCTCCGGACGCGCCGCCGGCACGGCACGACGCCCGCCGACGGCGCGGACACGGCTCCCGCACCGTCCGGCCGGAAAGGCTCAGTGCCCCCGCGAGATCCACTCCTGCAGATGCGGGGCCTCCGCCCCGACCGTCGTCGGATCACCGTGCCCCGTCAGCACCTTCGTCTCCGGCGGGAGGCTGAGCAGGCGCTCACGGATCGAGTCGATGATCGTCGGGAAGTGCGAGTAGGAGCGGCCCGTCGCGCCGGGGCCGCCCCGGAAGAGGGTGTCGCCGGTGAAGACGGTGGCCAGGGCCGGGTCGTAGAGGCAGACGGCGCCCGGCGCGTGGCCGGGGGTGTGCAGCACCGTGAGGTCGGCACCCGCCGCCTTGATGACCTGGCCGTCGACGAGATGGGCGTCGGGGTCACGGTCGGGGTGGGTCATCTTCCACAGCGGCAGATCGTCCGGGTGGAGCCAGATCGTGGCACCCGTGCGGTCGGCCAGCGCGGGCGCCGCGTCGATGTGGTCGTTGTGGGCGTGCGTGCACACGATGGCCGTCAGCCGACGGTCTCCCACGGCTTCGGCGATGGCGTCGGCGTCGTGGGCCGCGTCGATGACGACCACCTCGTGGTCGTCGCCGACGATCCAGACGTTGTTGTCGACGTCCCAGGTGCCGCCGTCGAGCGTGAACTGCCCGGAGGTGACGAGGCGTTCGATGCGCGCGGTCATCAGAGCACCACCACCGAGCGCAGCACGTCGCCGTGGTGCATCCGCTCGAACGCCTTCTCCACGTCGGTGAGTTGGATCGTCTCGGTGACGAACTTGTCCAGCGGCAGCCGGCCCTGCAGATGCAGGTCGATCAGCATGGGGAAGTCGCGGCTGGGCAGGCAGTCGCCGTACCAGGACGACTTCAGGGCGCCGCCGCGGCCGAACACGTCCAGCAGGGGCAGCTCCAGCTTCATCTCCGGGGTCGGGACGCCGACCAGCACCACCGTCCCGGCGAGGTCGCGGGCGTAGAAGGCCTGCCGGTACGTCTCCGGGCGGCCCACCGCCTCGACCACCACGTCCGCGCCGAAGCCGCCGGTCAGTTCGCGGATCGCCTCGACCGGGTCGGTCTCCCGGGAGTTGACGGTGTGCGTGGCGCCCATCTCCCGGGCGTTGGCCAGCTTGCGGTCGTCGAGGTCCACCGCGATGATCTTCGCCGCGCCCGCCAGGTGCGCCCCGGCGATCGCCGCGTCGCCGACCCCGCCGCAGCCGATCACGGCCACGCTGTCGCCGCGGCCGACCCCGCCGGTGTTGATCGCCGCGCCGATCCCGGCCATCACGCCACAGCCCAGCAGCCCGGCCACCTGTGCCGAGACGCCCGGATCGACCTTCGTGCACTGCCCGGCCGCCACCAGCGTCTTGTCCGCGAACGCGCCGATGCCCAGCGCCGGCGACAGCTCCTGGCCGGTCGCGGCGAGGGTCATCCTCTGCTCGGCGTTGCGGGTGTCGAAGCAGTACTGCGGGCGCCCGCGCAGACAGGCCCGGCACCGACCGCACACGGCACGCCAGTTGAGGATCACGAAGTCGCCGGGCGCCACGTCGGTGACGTCCTCCCCCACCGACTCCACGACGCCCGCCGCCTCATGACCGAGCAGGAAGGGGAAGTCGTCGCTGATCCCGCCCTGCTTGTAGTGCAGATCCGTGTGGCAGACTCCGCAGGCCTGGATCCGGACCACCGCCTCCCCGGGTCCCGGGTCGGGCACGACGATCGTCTCCACCCGCACCGGCTCGTCCTTGCCCGGTGCGATCACGCCGCGAACTTCCTGCGCCATGGTGTTGAACCCCTTCATCGGCGTACGTCCGTCCCTCCGACCCTACGCGTGACTGATCAGTAACGGCGCCGCCCCGCGACGGTGGGTGCGGGCGTCCCGGAACGGCCGCGCCCGGGCAGCCGCCGCCGACGTAGCCTGAATGCCCCGCACGACCGCCGAGGAGCGCCGTGAGCATCGCCGCAGACATCGAGCCGAGCCCGCCTGCCTGGCGGCTGCTCCTCGCCTATGTACGACCGCATCGGTGGGCCCTGCTGACGGGCGCTCTGCTCTCACTCGTCACGGGCGCCACCGGGCTGCTGCTGCCGCTCGTGGCCCGGGGGCTGATCGACGACCTCTCGCACGACCGGGCCATCACCGGCGCGCTGCTGGCCATGTCGGCCCTGGTCGTCGCCAACGCGGCGGTGGGCGCGCTCGGCGGCTACGTGCTGCGGCGTACCGCGGAGTCGGTGGTGCTCGGCGCGCGGCGCGCCCTGTCGTCGTATCTGCTGAGGCTGCGGATCACCGCGGTCGACCGCAGCGAACCGGGCGACCTGATGGCCCGGATCACCTCGGACACCACGCTGCTGCGCGAGGTCACCACGGACTCGCTGGTCGGACTGGGCACGGGCGGGCTCACGCTCGTCGCGACGGTGGTGATGATGGGACTGGTCGATCCGGTGCTGCTGCTCGTGACCCTGGCCGTGATCCTGGGCGCGGGCACGGTCCTCGGCGTGATCGTGCCGCGCATCAACCGCGCGAGCCGCCAGGCGCAGGACGCGGTCGGCGTGATGGGCGCCTCCCTGGAGCGGATCCTCGGCGCGCTGCGCACGGTGAAGGCGTCCGGCGCCGAGCACCGCGAGGAGCGGACGCTGCACGACGCCGCCGAGGAGTCGTGGCGGCAGAGCGTGCGGGCCGCCAAGTGGTCGGCGGCGGCGGGCAACACGGCCGGTCTGGCGATGCAGATCGCCTTCATCACGGTGCTCGCGGTGGGCGGGGCGCGGGTGGCCACCGGAGCCATCGAGGTGGGCACGCTGGTCGCGTTCCTGCTGTACGTCTTCTATCTCATGTCGCCGATCCAGCAGGTGGTCGGCGCGGTCACGCAGTACCAGACGGGCTCCGCCGCCCTCGCCCGCATCCAGGAGGCGCTGCGTCTGCCCTCCGAACCGGCGGCCCGGCCGGCCCCGTTGCCCACCCCCGGAGCCGAACCGGCCGCGCTCGCCTTCGAGGACGTCCGCTTCCGGTACGCCGAGGACCTGCCGTACGTGCACCACGGGGTGACGTTCGCGGTGCCGGCCCGCGGCATGACGGCGTTCGTCGGCCCGTCCGGCGCGGGCAAGACCACGGTGTTCTCCCTCATCGAGCGCTTCTACGACCCCGGCTCCGGCACCATCACGCTCGACGGACGGGACGTGCGCGACTGGGATCTGCCCCAACTCCGGTCGGCGATCGGCTATGTGGAGCAGGACGCCCCGGTGCTGTCCGGTTCGCTGCGCGACAATCTGCTGCTGGGCAACCCGGAGGCCGACGAGGACGCGCTTACCCGGGTGGTGAAGACGACCCGCCTGGACGGGCTGGTGGCCCGGCTGCCCCGGGGGCTCGACACCCTGGTCGGTCACCGCGGCACCAAGTTGTCGGGCGGTGAGCGGCAGCGGGTCGCCATCGCCCGCGCGCTGCTGCGCAGGCCGCGGCTGCTGCTGCTCGACGAGGCCACCTCGCAGCTGGACGCGGTGAACGAGGCCGCGCTGCGGGACACCGTCGCCGACGTGGCGCGGACGACGACGGTGCTCGTCGTGGCCCACCGGCTCTCCACGGTGACGATGGCCGACCGGATCGTGGTGATGGACGCCGGCCGGGTGCGCGCGGTGGGCACCCACCGTGAACTGGTCGCCGCGGATCCCCTCTACGCCGAGCTGGCGGCCACGCAGTTCCTCGCGACGGCCGACTGACCCCGGGTTCGCGAGGTGAACGCCGCTTCGCGTGCGGCGGCGCGCGGTGACCGGGACGCGACATGGCGGAGGGCCGCCCGGATGACGGGGCGGCCCTCGGCCTGGACGAGCGACGTGACGCCGGCGGGCCAGGGTGTGTTCCGAACGTCCCGCCTGCCCGGCGGGCGGACGACGCTACTTTCGCAGAACGACCTAGAGCGCGCCCGGCAGCGCCGCGCCGGCGGCACCCATGCCCGCCACCTTGTCCAGCTGCGAGAGGTCGTTCAGGCGGCTGAGCTGCTCCGAGGGGCGCGGCATCTCGGCCTGGCGGTCCGCGGGGATGCCGGCGGTGGCGAGCGAGTCGATCGCGCTGATCGGGTTGAGCTCGCTCCCGTCCCGGTTCTGGATGGTCGAGTCGGACGCGCTGGCGAGCGGCGCGGCGAGAGCGGTGACGCCGGCGGCGAGACCAACGGCGGCGACGATACGTCGTGTTGAGATCATGTTTCGCACAACGCCGCCGTACCTCGGGCGGTCACGGGCACCGTGCGTCACTCACCCGTCAGGGGCAGCGTTCCGGCTGCGCTTGCCGAGCCTGCCGCGGCGGGGGAGCCTCGTAGGAGAGGCCCTTCGCGGCCCGCTCCTCGTCGGGTCGCGGCCTTCGGAGGAGGTCAGCATGGGGACCACGGCAACTCCCGCGTTCAGCGCCGACACGCTGCGACGGGGCGTCGAAGGACACACGGCGGCAGACCTTCTGTCGCTCTACGCGGACGACGCGCAGATACGCATCGTGGACCGCAACACCCAGCCCAGCAAGCCCAGGGTCCTGCGCGGTCGCGAGGAGATCGGGGCATTGTTCGAGGACATCTACAGCCGGGACATGACACACAAGATGGACCACTGCATCATCCAGGGTGACCACGCCGCCTACAGCCAGTCGTGCCGGTACTCGGACGGGACGCGTGTCCTCGCCGAGTCGATGGTCACGCTGCACGACGGAAAGATCACCGAGGAGATCCTGATCCAGGCATGGGACGAGTAGGAGGCAGAACCGCGAGGGTCCAGGTCACATCCCGACTGACCTGGACCTTCTCGGCTCGTGCGGCGCTCGGGCGCACCCGTCCGGCCCGGTCCGGGCGGTCCCCCGCGGCGCGCCGGCTGGCCTCCCTCGCGCTGCTGCGGTCCGTCGTGAGAGCGGGACGCTCCCGTCCGCTCCCCGCCGCCCGAAGGCGGCGCGCCCTGCGTCGCTGACGCCCGCCCGGTGTGCTCAGCGCATCCAGGCGCTGCACTCCATGACGTCGCCGGCCTTGACGCCGTACTCCGGGTCGGCCCTGGTGAAGACGGTCTCCAGTCCGAGGACCGCGCCGGTGGACGGCGCCATGATCAGCAGTCGGCGGGTGCCCGCCTCCGTGTACGCGTACGCGTCCGCGCTGCGCCCGAGCCCGTGCCCGCGAGACGCGGCGCGAGTACGAGGAGGTCCACCGCGCTCCGCGCCGCCGCCTGCCGGCCGGCTGGTTGCTGGTGTGGCCGCGGTCGTGGCCGTCGGGGTCCTGCTGCCGGCGCTCGCCCAGCCCGTACGGGGACGGGTCAGCTCTCTCCCCACCCCGTGGGCCGCATGATCGCCAGCAGTTGCCGGACCAGTTCCTCCACCACGTCGTCCAGCGTCGCGTCCACCCACCCCGCGCTCCAGTCGTGCAGGAGGCCGTTGACGCTGCCGATGAAGGCCGTCGCCGCGATGCGGTAGTCGCGCGGGGCCGCTTCGCCGCGGGCGGCGGCCGCCTCCGCCTCGGCGCAGATGAGGTCCACCCAGCGGGAGCGGCGGGCGAGGCGCTGCGCCTCCAGCCGGGGACTCACACCGATGATCTCGACGAAGGTGATGCGGATCCGGCGCGTGTCGCCGGTGACGCAGGCGGCGTAGGCGCGGAAGATGGCGGCGACGCGCTCGGCGAGCGGGCGGCCCTCGACGTCGGCGAAGGCGGTGACGACGGCCTCCTCGGCCCAGTCGTTGACCTGGAGGTGCAGCGCGGCCAGCACGTCCTCGAGGGTGCGGAACTCCTCGTAGAACTGCCGGGTGGAGAGGCCGGCGGCCTCGCTCAGCGCGGCGACCGTGGTGGCCCGGTAGCCGGGGTCGGCGCCGAACAGTTCGAGCGCGGCGTCCAGGAATCGTCTGCGCCGCTCGGCCTGCCGTTCCGCGGCGGTCTTGCCCCCGTACCGCCCGGTCGGCGCCTTGAGCCTGCCCGTCACTGACCCTCCTTCGTCACCCGCTCCGCCAATTTTGTCGTGTACGCAGTCTTGTGGAGAAGGGCGCCTCTTCCTTACTTTCCGGTAAGTAAGAATCTGAAGGCACGTCACTTCAGATTCGCACCTTCCGCTTGGCATGCACCGATCACGTCAGCCCGCGCACCCTCGCTTCCCCGCCCGCCCCGCCTTCCAGAGGAGAGAGCACTCATGCCTGCCTTCAGACCCAGGCACCTTTGCTCCATGGCCGCCGCCCTCGTCCTGACCGTCGCCGCCCCCGCAACCGCCGCCTCCGCCGCCTCCGCCGCGGACACGGACTCCGCCACCCCCCTGCGGGAGGTGATGTTCGTCGGCAACAACTGGGACGGCACGGCCGACGTCGTCAGGTCCAGCGGCGACTTCGCGAAGGTCGGCCGTCTCGACGTCATCCCGGACAAGGACCGGCGGATGGCCGAGATCAACGCCGATCCGATCAAGTGGATCTACTTCATGGCGATCCGCAACGGCGTCGGCGAGGGCCACGACCAGTTCGTGGACGACATGTACTCCACGCCGGACGGCAGATCGGTGGTGGTCTCGCGGCCCAGCTTCGCCGACGTCGTCTCCATCGACCTCGCCACCGGCGGCATCAACTGGCGCTTCCCCGTGTCGGGTTACCGCTCCGACCACATGGCCGTCTCCCCCGACGGCAGCCGCGTGGCGGTGTCCGCCTCGACCTCGAACACCGTGCACGTGCTGGACATCGGCACGGGCAGGCAGCTGGGCTCGTTCACGACGGGCGACAAGCCGCACGAGAACATCTTCACCAAGGACGGCAAGTACATCTGGAACATGTCCATCGGAGACGTCACCACCTCCCTCGACGACCCGGCCTGGGACTGGACGAAGGGCGACCGCCACATCACGGTGGTGGACGCGACGACGTACAAGCGGGTCAGGACGATCGACATGCGGCAGCGCCTGGACGCGTTCGGCCTGAAGGACTTCTCCGACGCCGTCCGCCCGGCCGTCTTCTCCCCCGACGAGTCGACGTTCTACTTCCAGGTGTCCTTCTTCAACGGCTTCTTCGAGTACGACGTCGCCGGCGACAGGATCACCCGGATGAAGACGCTGCCGAAGAACCCGGCGACCAGCGAGGACCGCACCACCTGGGTCAACGACTCGCGCCACCACGGCCTTTCGATGAATCCGGACGGCACCGAACTGTGTGTCGCGGGCACGATGGACGACTACGCGACGGTCGTCGACCGCGCGACGCTCCAGGAAGGTCCGCTGATCCCCGCCTCCAAGCCGTACTGGGCGACGGTCAGCGGCGACGGCAAGGACTGCGTCATCTCCGAGAGCGGCGCCGACCAGATCACCGCGATCGACTTCGCGACCGGACGGAAGGTCACCTCCGTCGCGGTCGGCGACCATCCGCAGCGGGTGCGGCTCGGGCATGTGCAGGCCGACTGGACGGGGCCGTCCGCCGGCTGACGCCCGCCGAGTGGCGCCGGAGGACACCCCCGTCCGGCGCCGCTCGCGCGGTCCGGGCACGGGCCGTCTCCTGGATGCGGGCCCACCGCGGACCGTCCATGGGCAGAGGTGCGGGGGAGCCCGGACGCCCCCGAGCCGCCGGCTCCTCGGCACGGCGGCTCCGGAGCATGCTCATGAGACCGGCCCCGCCGGTGTCCGCGCGACCGGCCCCACCGGTGAGCGGCGGCGGGCCGTGCCCGTTACGCCTGTCCGTCAGAAGTGCCCTGCCGCCCAGGCCGACAGCTCCGACCTGGCCGCTTCCAGCAGCGCGGCCGACGGGGAGGTGGCGCCGTTCGTCACCAGGGCGTAGTGCACGGCGCCCGAGTCCGCGTCGGTGAGGAGGAGGCGGCGGCTGCCGGTGCCGCCCGGCTCGGGGGCGGCGGCGATCGGGGCCGTCGGGGTGTAGGCGGGCGGGCCGTACGCCGTGCCGAGGTCGGAGACCACGGTGGTGGCCGCGGCCGGGAAGGAGGCGGGCAGGTGGAGTTCGGTGGGGGCCGACCCGGGACCCGAGCGCCAGACGAGCAGCCCGTACCGGCCGGAGCCGACCAGCCGGGACACGTTCGGCAGTGAACCCGGCACCGGGTTCCAGGTCAGGGTCGTGGCACCGTCACGCGAACGGTCCTCGTAGGTGAAGGCGAGCGTCGTCCCGGCGGTGGCGCCCGGGTAGACGCGGTCCAGCAGCCGGGCGTCCTGACGCAGCGTCACCGCACCCGAGTCGTCGAGCCGCACGGCGGAGAGGTCCTCGTCGTTCCAGGCGTCCGCTGCCGTCCGTACCTTGTCCGGGTTGTCGTTCATCAGCTCGTGGTGGCGCCCGCTGTAGATGTCCCACTGCCACTGGGTGCCGGAGAGCACCGGGCCGGACGCGGCCGGGTCGCTCCACCAACTCGCCCCGGGGACACGGGAGTCCAGCGCCTGGTACATGGCCTTGTCGACGGTGGGAGCCTTGCCGGAGACCGCACCGGACAGGGGATGGCCGAACTCGCTGACGACCGCGGCCGTCGCGGTCGCGGAGGCCCGGTCGCGGATCGTGCCGAAGTCGGTGCTGTACTGGCCGTCGGAGGCGTTGCCCCACATCAGGATGCCGGAGATGGCCTTCTGGTCGTAGAAGTGGGTGTTGAAGACGTAGCGGGGGCCGAGGGTCCCGGCGTCGAGGAGGCCGCCCTCCTGCCTCTGGGAGTCGATGTCGGCGTTCCAGAAGAGGTTCGGCTCGACGAACGCGGGCTTGTCCTGCCAGCCGGCCAGGTCCATCCGGGCCCGGAACCTCTCGTAGAAGGGCCACAGCAGGCTCTGCTCCCACGTACGGCTCGTCCGGCCCGGCTCGTAGCTGCCGGCGTAGGGCTCGTTGTACGGATCGAAGCCGACGACGAACGCGAACTCGGCCTCGCTCAGATGCTGCTGGAGGTACGTCATGGTCTTCTGCGCGGTGTCGAGGAAGGAGTCCTGCAGGCCGTAGGTGTTGTGCCAGAAGTCGTACTGGGCCTTGGTCACGGCCTGGTTCTGGGTGATGTTCTGGCCCCAGAAGAAGCAGATCCCGCATGACTCCCGCGGGTAACTTCCCAGCGAAACGGCCCACTTGGGGGCCCCGTCGCCCGTGTACCAGCTGCCCGCGTCGAACAGGTGGCGGGAGTACAGGTCCTGGTGGAAGTCCGGGTACACCCGGATGCCGGTGTCGAGGAAGGCCCGCATCTGCTCGGTGGCCGCGGCCAGATAGGCCGTGTCGACCGTTCCCCGGGTGGGCTCCGCGTGGGCCCAGGAGAGCAGGAAGCGGACCGAGTTGCCGCCGCCGAGTGCGCGCAGCGCGGTCGCCGACTTCTTCGCGTCGGCCGGCGAGGCGAAGGGCAGGCCGCCGTTCTCCTCCAGCTTGGTCTCGCCGGAGACGTTGTAGCCGCGCAGCACGACCTCGCGGCCGTTGCCGTCGACGAACCGGCCGTTCCGCACGGTGAGCGGGGTTTCGTCGAACCAGAGGGAGCCGGAGAGCGTGGCGGCGGTGGCGGGCGGCGCGCCCGCCACCGTCAGTGATCCGAGGAGGACGACCAGAACAGCGAGCAGACGTGCCCGGATATTCGGCATGTTCACCACAGTCCGGCGATGTCCTGACACCGTCAATGCTTCTGACTCCTGAGTAAGTATCAGGATTTCGACCGCGCATCACCTTGGTCCCGGCTCAACTCCCCACCCTGCGGGTGACGTTCAGCAAATACTCCTTACGGTTGAGCGGGTTGTGGTCGGTGCGCGGACGTTCGGGAACCGCTCCCCGCGCGACCGGCGCGTAGTGGTCGAAGGCGCTCTCCAGCTCACCCTCGCCGCGCGTCAGCCCGGGCAGCCGCTGCCCCAGTTCGTGCACCCGGCCCGCCGGGACCGCGCCCTCCAGCACACAGGCCGCACCCCGCGTCACGGTCGTCCGCGGCACCGCCCGCAGCGCGGCGAGCACCGGCAGCAGGGCGCCCAGCGTGTCGGCCGGGGCCTCCAGCCGGAAGCGGTGCATCGGCTCGCACACCTGGGTGCCCGCCCGGCGCAGCGCCTCGATCAGGACCAGCGGGGTGACGCCGCGGAAGTCCGCGCCCGTGCTCGACATGCTCTTGTCGAAGCCCTGATGGGCGTGGCTCTGCCGCGGCGAGTAACCCGAATGGGTCATCGTGACGGTGCAGTCCGTGACCTGCCAGCCGTGCAGCCCCTGGCCGAGGGTCTCCCGCACGGTGTCCTCGACGGCCTGGAAGAAGGCGTAGGGCATGGAGCCCAGCTCGACCTCCAGGCGGAAGCCGACGCCGGAGCCGGCCGGGGCGGGGTCGACGCGCAGGCCGACGGTGGCCAGGAAGGGGTTCGGGTCCTTCTTGTCGAACTCCACCGCCGCTCCCGTACCGGACGGCCGTTCGATGCAGATCGTCGTGGTCTCCCGGAAGGTGACCTCGAGTCCGTACTCCTCGGCGAGGGTGGCCTCGACGACCTCCTTCTGCACCTCGCCGTACAGCGACACGGAGGTCTCCCGGCGGATCTCGTCGTGGCGCAGGTCGATCAGCGGATCCTGTTCGGCGAGCTGGGCCAGCGCGAGGTGCAGCTTCCGGCCGTCCGTCCCCGGGCCCGGGACGACCACCGTCTCCAGCGTCGGCGGGGCGAAGACGCGCTCGTACGCCCCGCGCGGCTCGCCGATCGCGTCGCCGATCCTGATGTCGGTCAGCCCCCACAGACGGGCGATGCGGCCCGCGGGCACCGCGTCGGCCCGGGCGTCCGCACCCTGGTCGAAGACGCTGATCGCGGTGATCCGGCCCTCCTGGCGATCCGGCCCGAACGGGATCCGGTCGCGGGTGCGCAGCGTCCCGGTGAACATGCGCGCGTACGCCACCTTCTCGCCCGCCGGGCCGCGCTCGACCTTGAAGACGGTGCCCGACACCGGCCCACCGGGGTCGCCGGCGGCCGGCGGCAGGAGCTCCTTGATCCCGGTGACGAGGGCGTCCATGCCGGCGCCGGTGAGGGCGGAGCCGAAGTAGACGGGGTGGACCCGGGCCTGGCGGGTGTGGGCGGTCAGGGCCGCGCGCAGGGCCTGCGCGGTGCGCTGCGACATGCCGCCCGCCGCCGTGGGCGCGAGGCCGTCTCCCCCCTGCAGGGCATCCGCGGCATCCCCCTCGACGTACGCGGCCAGCAGTGCGTCGTCATGATCGGCCAGCACGTCCAGCGCCGCCGTACCGAGGGCGGGCCGGAACCAGGCGTCGGCCGTGCCCAGCGCCCCCGTCCGCCCCATCGGTACGGCCGCCGGCGTCAGCCGGCCGGAGATCTGGCGCAGGACGCCGTCGTGGCGGGCGCCGCGGCGGTCGATCTTGTTCACGAACAGCAGGGTGGGGATGCGCAGCCGCTGGAGGGTCCGCATCAGGACACGGGTCTGCGCCTGGACGCCCTCGACGGCCGAGACGACCAGGACGGCGCCGTCGAGCACGCCGAGCACCCGCTCCACCTCGGCGATGAAGTCGGGGTGACCCGGGGTGTCGATGAGGTTGACCGTGACGTCGTCGACCGCGAACGACACGACCGCCGATTTGATGGTGATGCCGCGCCGGCGCTCCAGCGCGAGGGTGTCGGTGCGGGTGCTGCCGGCGTCGACGCTGCCGATCTCGTCGGTGATCCCGACCGTGTGCAGCAGCCGCTCGGTGAGGCTGGTCTTACCTGCGTCGACGTGCGCGAGGATGCCGAGGTTGAGCAAGTGCACGAAGCTTCATGTCCTTGGCAGAGGTGGGTGTTCCTTCCTGGGTGGACATGAGCGGTGTGCGCATTGCTTCTCCTGGATCGCGTGACGGCACGACTCGGGAAAGTCCAGCAGAGCCGGGCCCCCGGCAGCAATGGATTAACGCTCAACGAACTGCGCCACAGCACTCGCCGTCGCCCCTGGTCGGTCATAGAGTGACGAACATCACGCCCCCGTGGTCCTGGGAGGGCCAATGACCCACATCTCGGTGAAGGTGGACGGAACGACGTACGAGGACGACGTGGAACCGCGTCTCCTCCTGGTCCACTACCTGCGCGATCGCCTCGGTCTGACCGGCACCCCGATCGGGTGCGACACCTCCAACTGCGGGGCCTGCACGGTCGAACTCGACGGCGTGAGCGTGAAGAGCTGCTCCGTGCTCGCCGTGCAGGCCGACGGCGGCGAGGTGACCACCGTCCAGGGACTCGCCCGCGACGGTGAGCTGACCGGCCTCCAGCGTGCCTTCCACGAGAAACACGCCCTCCAGTGCGGCTACTGCACCCCGGGGATGCTGATGGCGGCCCGCGACCTGCTGCGCGAGCACCCGCACCCCACCGGGGACGAGATCCGCCACGCCCTCGAGGGCAACCTCTGCCGCTGCACCGGCTACCAGAACATCGTGCGAGCCGTACAGGCCGCCTCCGAAGAGGAGGTCACGGCATGACCGACCAGGCCGTGGAACCCGAGGTCGGCCGCTCCCGGGCCCGCAAGGAGGACGCCCGGCTGATCACCGGCCAGACCAACTGGACCGACAACATCAGCGTCAACGGCCTGCTGCACATGGCGATCCTGCGCAGCCCGATGGCGCATGCCCGCATCGCGCGCGTCGATGTCTCGCCGGCGCTCGAACGCCCGGGCGTCATCGCGGCGTTCAGCGGCGCGGACCTCGCCGAGGGCCTGGGCTCGCTGCCCTGCGCCTGGCCGGTGACCGAGGACATCGTGCTGCCCGACCACCCGCCGATGGCCGTGGACGAGGTGCGCTACGCGGGAGACCCGGTGGCGCTCGTGGTGGCCCGCGACCGCTACGCGGCCGCCGACGCCCTGGAGGCGATCGAGGTCGACTACGAGCCGCTGCCCCCGGTCCTGGACCTGGAGGCCGCGCTCGCCGAGGACTCCCCCCTGGTCCACTCGGACAAGGGCACCAACCGCAGCTACGTCTGGCCGCTGAAGACGGGCGAGGACTTCGACACAGTACGGCAGCGCGCCGACGTCACCCTCAAGCGGCGCTACCACCACCAGCGGCTCATCCCCAACGCGATGGAGCCGCGCGCGGTCGTCGCCACCCCGCTCGCCGCGTCCGGCGAGTACACGCTGTACTCGGCCACCCAGATCCCGCACATCGTGCGCGTCATGATGGCCGTGGTCACCGGCATCCCCGAGCACAAGATCCGGGTGATCGCCCCCGACGTCGGCGGCGGCTTCGGCTCCAAGCTGCAGGTGTACGGCGAGGAGGCGCTGGCGCTGGCCGTGGCGCGGCGGATCGGCCGGCCGGTGAAGTGGACCGAGTCCCGCTCCGAGGGCTTCCTGGCCACCCACCACGGCCGCGGGATGATCCAGGACCTGGAGATCGCCGCGACCCGGGACGGCAAGCTGCTCGGCCTCAAGGTCGACCTGCTGACCGACATGGGCGCGTACCTGATGCTGGTCACCCCGGGCATCCCGATCCTGGGCGCCTTCATGTACCCGGCCATCTACAAGATGGACTCCTACGACTTCACCTGCACCGGCGTCTTCACCACGCGGACGCCCACCGACGCCTACCGCGGCGCCGGGCGCCCGGAGGCGACATACGCCATCGAGCGCATCATGGACGAGCTGGCCGTCGAACTCGGCCTGGACCCGGTGGAGTTGCGGCGCCGGAACTGGATCGGGCACGAGGAGTTCCCGTACACCTCGATCGCGGGTCTGACCTACGACAGCGGCAACTACGAGGCCGCCACGGAGAAGTCCCTCGCGCTGTTCGACTACGACAAGCTGCGGGCCGAGCAGGCCGACCGCAACCGGCGGGGCGACGCCGTCCGGCTGGGGATCGGCGTGTCGACGTACACCGAGATGTGCGGGCTCGCGCCGAGCCGGGTGCTGCGCGACCTGAGGTACGCGGCCGGCGGCTGGGAGGCGGCGAGCATCCGGATGCTGCCCACCGGCAAGGTCGAGGTCGTCACCGGCACCAGCCCGCACGGCCAGGGCCATGTGACCTGCTGGAGCCAGATCGCCGCCGACGTGCTGGGCGTGCCGTTCGAGGACGTCGAAGTGCTGCACGGCGACACCCAGGCGTCCCCGCAGGGCATGGACACCTACGGGTCGCGGTCGCTGGTCGTGGGCGGGTCCGCCGTCCACCACGCCGCGCAGAAGGTGGTCGACAAGGCGCGGAAGGTGGCCGCCCACCTGCTGGAGGCGAACGAGCAGGACCTGGACTTCACGGACGGCGTGTTCTCCGTGAAGGGCTCCCCGGAGGCCCGCAAGACGATCCAGGAGATCGCCTTCGAGACCTTCACCTCGCACGACCTGCCGGACGGCATCGAGCCCAGCATCAACGCCGAGCACCTGCTCGATCCGGAGAACTTCTCCTACCCGCACGGGACCCACCTGTGCGCCGTGGAGGTCGACACCGAGACGGGGCAGACGCACATCCGCTCCTACGTCTGCGTCGACGACGTCGGCAAGGTCGTCAACCCGATGATCGTGGAGGGACAGGTGCACGGCGGTCTCGCGCAGGGCATCGCGCAGGCACTGTACGAGGAGGCCGTCTACGACGACGAGGGCAACCTGGTCTCCGGCTCGATGGCGGACTACTTCGTGCCGTCGGCGGCGGACCTGCCCGAGTTCACCACCGACCGGACCGAGACGCCGGCCACCTCGAACCCCCTGGGCGTCAAGGGGGTCGGCGAGGCCGGGACCATCGCGTCGACGCCCGCCGTGGTCAACGCGATCGTGGACGCGCTGCGTCCGCTGGGGGTCCACGACATCAAGATGCCCTGCACCCCGGAGCGGGTCTGGCGAGCGGTGAGGGAGGCCCAGGCATGATTCCCCCGGCATTCGACTACACCCGGCCGGCCACGGTCGACGAGGCGGTGCGCACACTCGCCGACGCCGGCGAGGAGGCGAAGGTACTGGCCGGCGGGCAGAGCCTGGTGCCGCTGATGCGGCTGCGGCTGGCCTTCCCCGAGCTGGTCGTGGACGTCGGCCGCATCGCCGAGCTGCGCGGGGTGCGCGAGGACGGCGGCACGCTCGTCATCGGCGCGATGACCACGCACCACGACGTCATCCACGATCCGCTGGTCCGCCGGCACGCGGCGCTGCTGGCGTCGGCCACGGCCACCGTCGCGGACCCCGCGGTACGCCACCGGGGCACCCTCGGCGGCTCGCTCGCGCACGCCGACCCGGCCGCCGACCTGCCCGCCGTGGTGCTGGCGCTCGACGGCGAGATGGTGGTGCAGGGGCCGAACGGGCGGCGCACGATCCCGGCCCGTGACTTCTTCGTCGACTACCTGCAGTCCGCGCTGGCCCCCGACGAACTCCTGGTGGAGGTGCGGGTGCCGAAGACGGACGGCTGGGGCTTCCACTACGAGAAGTTCCACCGGGTGGCCCAGGCCTACGCGATCGTCGGCGTCGCCGCCCTGGTGCGGCGCGACGACGGGCACATCGCCGAGGCGCGGGTCGGTCTCACCAACATGGGCGCGACACCACTGCGCGCCTCGGCCGCCGAGCAGGCCCTGACCGGGGCCGGCGACGCCGAGGCCGTCCGGCGGGCCACCGAGGCGGCGGCCGAGGGCGCCCACCCCGCGCAGGACATGTCGGCCTCGCCCGAGTACCGCGAGCACCTGGCGCGGGTCCTCACCAGGCGGGCGGTGCTGACCGCCGCCGGAATGGGGTGAGGACCGATCACGTACAAGCACGACCCGAGCGCGGACATCGACGGCCCGGAGCAGGTACGGGCCCGCCTGGAGGAGACGGGGTACCTCGTCGACGACGGGCTGGCCACGGCCTGCTTCCTGGCCGTGCGGCTGCACCGGCCGATCTTCTGCGAGGGCGACGCGGGCGTGGGCAAGACCGCGCTGGCGTCCGCCCTCGCCGAGGCGCTCGGCGCGCCCCTGATCCGGTTGCAGTGCCACGAGGGCATCGACGCCTCGCAGGCCCTGTACGACTGGGACTTCCCCCGTCAGCTGCTGCATCTGCGGGCCGCGGAGGCGGCCGGTGTCACGGACGCCGACCGCCTGGAGGGCGAGCTGTACGACCGGCGCTTCCTGGTCGCCCGGCCGCTGCTCAAGGCGCTGGAGACGCAGCCGTCGGTGCTGCTGGTCGACGAGATCGACCGCGCCGACGACGAGTTCGAGGCGTTCCTGCTGGAGCTGCTGTCGGAGTTCTCGGTCACCATCCCGGAGCTGGGCACCCTGCGCGCCGAGGTGCCCCCGGTGGTGGTGCTGACCTCCAACCGCACCCGCGAGGTGCACGACGCGCTGAAGCGGCGCTGCCTGTACCACTGGTTCGACCACCCGGGCTTCGCCCGCGAACTGGCCATCGTACGGCGGCGGTTGCCCGGGGTGGCGGCACGGCTGGCGGAGCAGGTGACCACGCTGGTGCAGGCGTTGCGCTCCCAGGACCTGCTGAAACCGCCGGGGGTCGCCGAGACCATCGACTGGACGCAGGCGCTGGACGCGCTGGGCGCGAGCGAGGTGGACGCGGAGCTGGCGGTGGCGACGCTGGGTTCGGTGCTGAAGTACCGCGAGGACGCGGAGCGGGCCAAAGGGCTGGATCTGGCGGCGGTGCTCGCGGCGCGGGGGGCGTGAGCGGGGTGGCGGACGGCACGGGGTGGGTGGACGCCGGGGCAAGGGGGCGGGGCGAGCGGCACGGTCCGGACGGCGGACACGCCGACGCCGTCCTGCTCGGTTTCGCGCGCGCCCTGCGGGCCGCCGGTGTCGAGGCGAGCGCCGAACGGGTGCACGCCTTCCTGCGGGCGGTGGACGAACTGCGGCCCGGGATGCGCGCCGACGTGTACTGGGCGGGGCGGCTCACGCTGTGCGGCGGGCGGGACGACCTGGAACGCTACGAGCGGGTGTTCGCCGCGTACTTCGGGGGCGGGCTGCCCACCGGGCGGGCGGCGGCCGCGACTCCCCCGCCACGGCTGCGGCTGGTCCTGCGGGAGAGCCCCGAGCCCGGCCCGGCCGCCCGGGAGGAGGACCCGCAGGCACCGCCCGCGGCCGCGCTCGCCAGCGCCTCCGAGGTGCTGCGCCACCGTGATGTCGCCGAGCTGACCTCTGCCGAGCGGGAGCAACTGCGCCGTCTGCTGGCCGCGTTCGCGCTGCGCGGCGAGGCACGGCGCACCGCGCGCCGGCGGCCGGCCCGGCGCGGGGACGTCGATCCGCACCGGACGGTGCGCGAGCTGCTGCGGCGCGGCGGGGAGCCCGCGCGGCTGCGCCGGCACACCCGGGCCGACCGGCCCCGTCGGGTCGTGCTGCTCGTGGACGTCAGCGGCTCGATGGCGCCGTACGCGGACGCCCTGCTGCGCTTCGCGCACGCGGCCGCCCGCGGCAGCCGTACGGAGGTCTTCACCATCGGCACCCGGCTGACCCGTGTGACCCGCGAACTCTCGCACCGCGACCCGGACCTGGCGATGGCCGCCCTCGCGGCGGCGGTGCCCGACTGGCGCGGGGGTACCCGGCTCGGGGAGCTGCTGCGCGAGTTCCTCAACCGCTGGGGGCAGCGGGGCATGGCACGCGGCGCGGTCGTGGTGCTGCTGTCGGACGGCTGGGAGCGCGGCGACCCGGAGCTGCTCGGAACGCAGATGCGCCGCCTGCGGCGGCTGGCGCACCGGGTGATCTGGGCCAACCCCCTCAAGGCACGCCCCGGCTACGCGCCGTTGGCCGCCGGGATGGCGGCGGCGCTGCCGAGCGTGGACGCCTTCGTCGCCGGCCACAGCCTGGCGGCGCTGGAAGAGCTGGCAGCAGTGGTACGCGGGGCCGAGCGGGTCCGCGTGGAAGGAGCCGATCGTGCGTGACATCCTCCCGGCCCTCAGCCGGTGGTACACGGCGGGAGCCCCCTTCGGCCTCGCCACCGTCGTCACCGTCAGCCGCAGCGCACCGCGCGATCCCGGCGCGGCCATGGCGGTGGGGCCCGGCGACGAGGTCGTCGGGAGCGTGTCGGGCGGCTGCGTCGAGGGCGCGGTGTTCGAGCTCGCCAAGGAGGTCGTGGACAGCGGCGAGGCGCGGCTGGAGACCTTCGGGTACAGCGACGAGGACGCCTTCGCGGTCGGCCTCACCTGCGGGGGCGAGATCACGCTGCTGATCCGGCCCGTCACCGGGACGACCGACCCGGGCTTCACGGAGGTCGCGGAGTCCGTCGCGGCGGGCCGGCCGGTGACCGTGGCGACGGTGACCGACGGGCCCGCGCCGATCGGGGCCACCCTCTCCGTCTGGCCGGACAAGGTCGCGGGCACCCTGGGGACGCAGGGTCTGGACGTGGCGGTCACCGCCGACGCGCGGGGGGAACTCGCCCTCGGCGCGACGGGGCTGCGTCACTACGGCCCGCACGGCGAGCGCCGTGAGGACGCGGTCACCGTCTTCCTGCACTCCTTCGCCCCGCCGCCGCGCATGCTCGTCTTCGGCGCGATCGACTACGCGGCGGCGGTCGCCCGCATCGGCACCTTCCTCGGCTACCGGGTCACGGTCTGCGACGCCCGGCCGGTGTTCGCCACGCCCAAGCGCTTCCCGGGCGCGGTCGAGGTGGTCGTCGACTGGCCGCACCGCTATCTCCGCGACACCCCCACCGACGAGCGCACGGTGGTCTGCGTCCTGACCCACGACCCCAAGTTCGACGTCCCGCTGCTGGAGGAGGCGCTGCGCCGGCCGGCCGCGTACATCGGGGCGATGGGCAGCCGGCGTACGCACGACGACCGCATGAAACGCCTGGTCGAGGCCGGTCTCACCGAGGCCGAACTGGCCCGGTTGCGCTCACCGGTCGGTCTGGACCTGGGCGCCCGTACGCCCGAGGAGGTCGCCGTGTCCGTCGCCGCGGAGATCGTCTCGCTGCGCTGGGGCGGCACCGGAGCCCCGCTGACGGCCACCGGTGGCGCCATCCACCCTTCGACGCAACGCCCGTAGGAGGCAAGTCATGGAACTGCACCACGAGTTCACCGTGCCGGTCCCGGTCGACGACGCCTGGGGGACGCTCCTCGACATCGAGCGCGTGGCGCCGTGCATGCCCGGGGCGACCGTCGAGGAGTACGACGGCAAGACCGTCACCGGCTCGGTGAAGGTCAAGGTGGGCCCGGTGACCGTCACCTACAAGGGCACCGCCGTCTTCGACGAGCAGGACGAGGCGGCGCACCGCATGGTGCTGACGGCCAGCGGCCGGGAGACCCGCGGCCAGGGCACCGCTCGCGCCACGGTGACCGCCACGATGGCCGAGCGCGACGGCGGCACGACCGTGTCGGTGCAGACCGATCTGAAGGTGACCGGGCGGCCGGCGCAGTTCGGGCGCGGTGTGATGGCGGAGGTCGGCGACCGGATCATCGGCCAGTTCGCGGACTGTCTGTCGGAGCGGATCGGCGCCCCCGCGGCAACGGAGGAGCCCGCGGCGGGCGGGCAAACGGCAGCGGGTGAGGCGTCCGCGGAGGGCGGGAAGGCGGCGGTGCAGGCGCCGCCCGCGGAGGCGGAGCCCATCGATCTGCTCCGCACGGCCGGGCTGCCGGTGGCCAAGCGGGCGGCGGTCGCAGCGGGGGTGGTTCTCGTGGTGGCCGTGGTGGTCCTGGGCCTGCGGCGCAGACGACGGCACTGACGCGGGCGGGCCGGCGGGCCAGGAGCCGGTCCCGGTGATCGGCTGACCGGCTCCGGGTGGTGCGGTGCGGCCGTGCGGTGCGGCGGTGCGGTGCGGCGGTGCGGCGGTGATCCCCGTCGGCCGCTCCCGGGACGCGGGGATCGTGCGGCACCGGCGGCGAGCCGGTGAGCGCACGGCGGCGGCCCCGAGCCCAGGTCGCGTCGTCCGCGCCGGCCCGCCCGCGGGAGACGTCCCGGGCCCGCGCGGGCGGCACCCTCCAGGCCGGGACCAGGTCCGCCGCGGGGCCGGTCACGGCCGGGGTGCCGGGGCCGACGACCGCGCCGGGCCCGACGTTCCTGGCCGGGAGACCGCCCGGCAGCGGCAGGTGCGGTGCCGGGCACGGCGGCCCGCGGTGCTCGCGCTCCGCGCGGTTGTCCATGCCGGACTGCGGCACGGGGAGGACCGGACGGTGGGCCCGTTGCGGGAGCCGGCCGGCGGGCAGACGGCGTACCGGCGACTCGTCGGACGGCACGCGGCCCAGTTCACCGGGACGACGGGTCCGGATCGGCCGAATTCCGAGGTGTGAGCCGCAGGAAGCGGGGTAGTCGGCGCTCAACGGAGGTGACAGTGCCTCCGCGCACACAGCGCCTTCTGCGGGAAGGAGGTCCGTGACAGCGCACACTCGCAGCGCCCGGGCCGCTTCCATTCGCCTGAAGCGGCCCGGATCCTGTTGAGGCCGCGTCCGGAACACCTCTCGCCGCCGCCCGGGAAGAGCGCCCCGGAGCGGGCGGTCACCCGCGGGGCAGCCGGTGCAGTGCCACGTCCGTGAGCAGGCCGCCGGTCACGGTTGCGGTCATGTACGTGCAGTGGGGCTGCCGGCGGCGGTCCGTCGGGGAACCGGGGTTGAGCAGCCGCAGGCCGCCCGGGGCGGTGGTGTCCCACGGGATGTGGCTGTGCCCGAAGACCAGGACGTCGAGATCGGGGAACCGGGCGGCGCAGCGGGTCTCGCGGCCCCGCGCCGCGCCCGTCTCGTGCACGCATCCGAAGCGCAGCCCGCCGAGCTCGGCGTAGGCCACCTCGGGCAGCCGGGCCCGGAGCTCCGGGCCGTCGTTGTTGCCGTACACACCGACGACTCGGCGGCAGCGGGCCTCCAGCAGGTCGAGGGTGCCGGTGTCGACCCAGTCCCCGGCGTGGAACACGACGTCCGCGCGCGGGAGTTCGGCCAGGAGCTCGGCGGGCAGCTCCTTGGCGCGCCGGGGCAGGTGGGTGTCGGTCGTCAGCAGCAGGCGCACGACGGCAGCCTAGTAGTGGTGACCGGGAAGGTCTGCCGGGAGGCTCGCGCGGCCGGTCAGGGTTTGCGGCCGGCTCCGCACCACATGGGCAGACCCGGCGCGGGCGCGTCCTCGGGTCCGGGGCGCCAGTCGGGGAGTTCCACGACACCCGGGTCGAGCAGTTCCGTACCGTCGAGGAAGCGGCCGACCTCGGCGCGGGTGCGCGGGGTCGCGCCGGCGTGGTCGGCGGCCCGTTCGTTGTAGACGCGCATCGACGCGGCGACCGCCTCCGCGCCGATGTCCGCCGCCGGGTGGGACAGGACGAGGTGGCTGCCGGGAGCCAGCGCGTCGAGCAGGCGCCGGACGAGGGCGTGGGGGCCGTCCGCGTCCGGCACGTACTGCAGGACCGCGACCAGCATCAGCCCCACCGGCCTTGACAGGTCCAGGGTCTCCTGCGCGGACGCGAGGATGCCGTCGACGTCGCGCACGTCGGCCTGGAGGTAGTCCGTCGCCCCTTCCGGGGTGCCGATCAGCAGCGCCCGCGCGTGGGCGAGGACGACCGGGTCGTTGTCGACGTAGACCACCCGGGCGCCGGGATCGAGCCGCTGGGCCACCTCGTGGGTGTTGTCCGCCGCCGGGATTCCGGTGCCGATGTCGAGGAACTGGCGTATCCCGGCCCTGGCGGTCAGCTCGCGCACGGCGCGTCCCAGGAAGGCCCGGTTGGCCCGGACGGCGGGCACGATCTGCGGATTGGCCGTCGCGGCCAGCTCGGCCGCCTCCTGGTCGGCGACGTAGTTGTCCCGTCCGCCCAGCCAGGCGTTGTAGACGCGCGCCGGGTGCGCCACGGAGGAGTCGATCGGCGCGATGCCGCCCGTCGGGTGCTCGTTCACCAAGGCCCGCTCCCCTCGTCGCCGTGCCTCTGTCGCCGACCACGGTAGTCCAACGGGCGGGAGGACAGGCCAAGTTGACGGCACGCCCAGAGATGCACAGGTGAAACTGTTCAGGTTGAGCTGGACAGTTTCACCTTACAGTTTTACGGTGGGGCCATGAACGGAACGGCCGACGGCCCCGCCGAGGGCATCTCCGACTCCGCCGCCCGCGCGGCGCGCGACCTGCGGGTCGTCTTCAGCCGGCTGCGCCGCCGCATCCGGGAGGTCGCCAGGAGCGAGGAGCTGACACCGCCCCAGGTCTCCGCGCTCACCCTGATCGCCAAGCACGGCGCCGCGACCGCGAGCGCGCTGGCCGTCGCCGAGGGCGTACGGCCGCAGTCGATGGCCACCACGCTCGCCGCGCTCGACCGGCACGGGCTGATCCGGCGCAGCCCCGACCCGGACGACGGCCGCCGTCAGCTGGTCACCCTGACCGACACGGGCCGGCAGCGCGCCGAGGGCGACCGGCAGGCGCGCGAGGAGTGGCTGGCGCGCACGCTCCAGGACCGCTTCACCGAGGACGAGCGGCAGCGGCTGCTGGAAGGGCTGACGCTGCTGGAGCGGCTCACCCGGCCCTGACGCGCACCGCCCCGGGCGTGGCCCGACCGTTCACCGAGCACACCCGCCCCCCTCGAAAGGCCTCACCCATGACCGTCACCGCACTGGACCCGCGCACGGCCCTCGTCGTGATCGACCTCCAGGCCGGCATCGTGGCCGCGCCCGCCCAGCCGTACCCCACCACCGAGGTCGTCACCCGGACGGCCGAACTCGCCGACGCCTTCCGCGCCCGTGACCTGCCCGTCGTCCTGGTGCGGGTCTCCTTCTCCGGGGACGGCGCGGACGCCGTCCCCGGCCGCAGCGAGACGTCCCGCCCGGGCGGCGCGCGCCCCGCCGGCTGGGACGCCATAGTCGGCGAACTGGCCGGTCGCCCCGGCGACATCACCGTCACCAAGCACAACTGGGGCGCCTTCCACGGCACCGACCTCGACGTCCAGCTGCGGCGCCGCGGTGTCACACAGATCGTCCTGACCGGCGTCGCCACCAGCATCGGCGTGGAGTCCACCGCCCGCGCGGCCCACGAGCACGGCTACCACGTCACGCTCGCCACCGACGCCATGACCGATCTGGACCCCGAGGCCCACCGCAACAGCGTCGAGCGGATCTTCCCGCGCCTGGGCGAGCGGGGCACCACGGCCGAGATCCTGGAACTGCTCGCCAAGACGCACTCCTGACCGACCCGCCAGGACACGGCAGAAGGTCCCGGAGTGGGACGAAGCCCCCGGCGGAGATAGCATCTGGCCACCCGCGTCAACACACCGCGAGCGACCCGAGGGGGCCCGGAGCACGATGCCGGTCAAGGTCAGCGTCATCGTCCCCGTCCACGACCCGGGACCCTACATCGAGGACTGCATCGCCTCACTGCTCAGGCAGTCCCTGCCGTCCGACGCGTACGAAGTGATCTTCGTCGACGACGGCTCCACCGACGGGACCTCCGCCCGGCTCGACGCGCTCGCCGCGGACGAGCCCCGGGTCAAGGTGATCCACCAGGAGAACTCCGGCTGGTCCGGCAAGCCCCGCAACGTCGGAATCGCCGCGGCTCAGGGCGAGTTCGTCATGTTCGTCGACCACGACGACCGCCTCGGCGACGAGGCCCTGGAACGGATGTACGGCTACGGTGTGGCGAACGGCGCCGACGTCGTCGTCGGCAAGATGGCCGGCCAGGGCCGTCAGGTGCCGGTGGAGCTCTTCCGCCGCAACCGGCCGCGGGCGAGCGTCGAGGACGCCCCCCTCATCGACAGCCTCACCCCGCACAAGATGTTCCGCCGGGCCTTCCTCGACGAGATCGGCCTGCGCTTCCCCGAGGGCAGGAGGCGGCTCGAGGACCATGTCTTCGTCGTGGAGGCGTACCTGCGCGCGGCCAACGTCTGCGTCATCGGCGACTACGTCTGCTACTACCACGTGCGCCGCGGCGACTCCGGCAACGCGGGCTTCCAGCGCTTCGACCCCGTCGGGTACTTCAAGAACCTGCGGGAGGCGCTCGACGTCGTCGAGCGGTACACCGAACCGGGCCCGGTCCGCGACGGCCTCCACCGGCGCTGGCTGCGCGTCGAGATGGTCGAGCGGATGCGCGCCGGGCGCCTGCTCGCCATGCCCGACGACTACCGGCGCAAGCAGTTCGAGGAGATCCACCACGTCGTCACCGAGCGCTTCGGCCCCGCCGTCGCCGCCGGACTGCCCGCCACACAGCAGGTCGTGGCCTCGCTGATCAGCGCCTACCGCTACGACGACCTGCTGGCGTTCGCCGAGTGGGAGGCCGGGCTCGGGCTGAGCGCCCGGCCGGGCACGTTCGAGTGGCGCGACGGCAGGCTGCTGTTCGACTGCACCACCGAACTCACCTCCGGCGGAACGCCGTTGACGTTCCCCGGCAGCGGGGTCCCCACCCCGCTGGACGGCCCGCCCAAGAGCACCGAGGAGGCGATCGCCCGGGTGGGCACCGATGCCGTCGCCGAGTTCGGGCGGGCGACGCTGGACCTGCTGATGCGCGAACGCTCCAGCGGCGCCCAGTACTTCCAGCCGGTCGAGGTCACCCGCGAGATCGTGCCGGTCGAGGACAGCGGGCGCGTCCGCCTGGTGCTGCGCGCGACGGTCGGCTTCGACCCCGCCCGCGCGGTGGACGGGACACCGGCGCACATCGGGCTGTGGGACTTCTACGCCCGTGCCAGGGTGGGCGGTTGGAGCAAGCAGACCCGCATCGGACCGGGCCCGCGCAAGGCCGGTGCCGCCACCTGCGGCGCCGTCGTGGGCGGGCACGTGGTCCTGCCGTACTGGACCGACCGGCACGGCCATCTCTCGCTGGACGTCGACCGCGCGAGCAAGCGGCTGGGCCTCGGAGGGCTCTCCCCCGACGCCGTGGAGCTGTCGGGGAACCGGCTGCGCGCGCCGCTGCCGCTGCACGTGCCGGCCGGCACGGCGGTGCTGCTGCGGCTCACCTCGCCCGCCCGGTCCGTCGAGACGCCCGGCACGCTCTCCCCCGCCGGGGACGGGGCCGTGCTGGAGGCCGGCCTGCCCGTCGCCGACCTCGGCGGCGCGACCTGGCGGACCGCGCTGTGCGCGGCCCCCGACGCCGCCGAGCGGCGCTTCCTGCCGCTGCCGTTCGTGCTGCGCGCGGACTCCCACGCGGTCGGGGTGGCGCGGGCTCCTCAGCCCTCGGCCCTGCGACGGCTCGCCCGCAGGGTGCGCCGGAGACTCGCCGTGGCACTGGGCCGGCGCGCCGCGCCGAAGCCCCGGGCCGCAAAGGCGTGACAGAGCGCGATCACTCGGCTCCGGCACGCCGTCCCGACCCTGGCAGGAGGCCCGCACCGCCTCCTGCCGGAAACGGCGCAGGCGGTGGTCAGCGGCCGACCGCGTAGGGCTCCAGGGCCGAGCTCAGCGCCTTCCAGCCGCGGGACCGGCTCAGGCCGCGGTTGCGGGCGCGGACCATGGGCTGCCAGAAGTCGGCGCCCATCAGCGTCTCCGGCTTGACCGCCTTGACCCGCTCCAGGACCGCCTCGGGCACCTTCTGCGGGTCGGGCACCTCGAACTCGGCGATGATCTCGTCGTACTTGTCCGTCAGCACCGTGTTCTTGGGGTCCGCGCCGAAGATGACGAGCTGGCCGGTGGGCTGGGTGTCGACCAGGACCAGTTCGAGGTCGGGCCGGTAGCGGGTCAGGATCTCGATGACCTTGTAGACGTCGCCGGTCCAGGCCGTGGTGTGCCGGTCGCGGGCCGCCTCGTCGATGCTGCGCGGCAGCATGTCGTCGAAGACGATCACGCTGGCCCAGTCGGCGTGCTTCTCGATGTTCATGAAGTCCCGCAGCGCGAACTCGAACAGATGCATGCCGTCGATGAACGCCAGGTCGAGCGTGGTGCGGCGCCAGTACCCGAGGGGGCTGCGGCCCCGGCGCAGGTTGCGCAGCGGGTGCCGGCCGCCGCGCAGGTACTGCAGGGGGTTGTCGCGGGCGAAGAAGTCGTCACTGGTGGCCTTCACCAGGTGGACGTCGCACTTGATCTCCGTGACCACCTTGAAGGCGGGGTCGACCGCGATGCTGGGGACGCGCGACAGCGTCAGGCTGCGGCCGTCGTTGACTCCGATCTCCAGGTAGTTGCGGTTTGCGGTGACCTTGTGCAGTTCCCGCAGGAACTCATGGCGTTTCACGAAGGGACTCCTTGCGGATCAGGGGAAGAGTTCGTGCAGGGCGGCCTGCCGGTCGCGCCGAGGCGGCGGGCCGAGCTCCTGCGGGCGGGCGGGGGCGGGGGCGCTGTACGCGGGCGGGGGGTACGGGCCGGCTCGTACCGGCCGGCCTCGCCGGGGCTGGTGGCATGGAAGACACCACGCACGCCGCGCCCCAGCCACGGGCCCAGGTCGGCGAGGCGTGCGGCGACGTCCGCGCTCCACGTGGGCTGCCCGCGTTGGTCTTCGACGACGTCGAGGGTGTCGCGGCGTGACTCCGGATCGATCATCGTGCGGACGAAACTACGCCCGTGGACCCCGTGGAGCCAAGCGGTTCGCACAATCGCGGTCGATGTCGGCAGCTCCTTGACCGCGGCCCGCCCGCCGGCGGGCTCGGTACGGCCGTGGGCGGTGCGCGACGCCGTGGGGTGGTCCTGGCCGTAGGGCGTGGAGGCGTCGCCCGCGGGGACGTCTTCGGTGGCGACGTGGATCATGGGGGCGCCACCCACCGCCGTGTACGCGGCGCGGTGGGCCACCAGGTCGGGACGGTGTCCGGCCGGCGTCTCCCGGACATCCGCGTGCCGGACATCCGTCTGCCGGGCGACGTCCCGGGCGGCGCCGTCCAGACCCGCCACGTCCTCGCCGCGCCGGGCCCGCCCGCCGGCCGCCTCATGCCGGCCGCGCCTTCAGGGGCTCCCACCAGGCGCGGTTGTCCCGGTACCAGGCGACGGTGTCGGCGAGGCCGGTGGTGAAGTCGTGGCGCGGGCGGTAGCCCAGTTCGTCGCGGGCCTTGCTCCAGTCGACCGAGTAGCGCAGGTCGTGGCCCTTGCGGTCCTCGACGTGCTCCACGCGGTCCCAGCCGGCACCGCAGGCGTCCAGCAGCAGACCGGTGAGCTCCTTGTTGCTCAGCTCGGTGCCGCCGCCGATGTTGTACACCTCCCCCGGCCGGCCCTGGGTGCGGACGAGTTCGACGCCCTGGCAGTGGTCCTCGACGTGCAGCCAGTCGCGGACGTTGAGGCCCTCGCCGTAGAGCGGGACCTTCTTGCCGTCGAGGAGGTTGCTGACGAAGAGCGGGATGACCTTCTCGGGGTACTGGTGCGGCCCGTAGTTGTTGGAGCAGCGGGTCACGCGCACGTCCAGGCCGTGGGTGCGGTGGTGGGCCAGGGCCAGCAGGTCGGAGGACGCCTTGGAGGCGGAGTACGGCGAGTTGGGGCTCAGCGGCTGGTCCTCCGGCCAGGAGCCCGACGCGATGGAGCCGTAGACCTCGTCGGTCGAGATGTGGACGAAGGGGCCCACCCGGTGGCGCAGGGCCGCGTCCAGCAGGGTCTGGGTCCCCACCACGTTGGTGAGCACGAAGTCGGTCGCGCCGGCGATCGAGCGGTCCACATGGGACTCCGCGGCGAAGTGCACCACCTGGTCCGCCTCGCCCATCAGCTTGTCGACGAGTTCGGCGTCGCGGATGTCGCCCTGGACGAACTCGAGCCGGGGATGGTCGAGATCGAGGTTGTCGAGGTTCCCGGCATAGGTGAGCTTGTCCAGCACGGTGATCCGCGGTCCCCCGGGGGCGCCGGAGGCCAGCAGGGTGCGGACGTAGCAGGAGCCGATGAATCCGGCGCCGCCGGTGACGAGGAGGTTCATGTGTGGATCTGCACCTTGCTGTGGTCTCCGAGGACGAGCCGGTGGGCGCTGGGCACCTTGGGGGCGGGGGTCACCTCGACGTGCCGGCCGATCAGGGAGTTCTCGATCCGGCCCACTCCCTGGATCGAGGAGTCGCGCAGCACGATGGAGAACTCCAGCTCGCTGTCGGCGATCCGGCAGTTCTGCGCGACGGAGGTGAACGGGCCGATGTAGGAGTCCTCCACCACCGTGCCCGCGCCGATGACGACGGGCCCGACGACGCGTGAGCGCACGATGCGCGCGCCCTCCTCCAGGACCACGCGGCCGATCGTCTCGGAGTCCTCGTCGACCGCGCCGTCGATACGGCGGTCGAGGGTCTCCAGGACCGTGCGGTTGACCTCCAGCATGTCGACGACGTTGCCGGTGTCCTTCCAGTAGCCCTTGATGACGGTGCAGCGCACGTCGGCGTGGTCGTCGATCAGCTGCTGGATGGCGTGGGTGATCTCCAGCTCGCCGCGCCACGACGGCCGGATGGCCCGCACCGCGTCGTGGATGCGGGGCGTGAACAGGTAGACCCCGACCAGGGCGAGGTCGCTCTTGGGCTCCTGGGGCTTCTCCTCCAGGCCGACGACCTGGCCGTCGGCGTCGAGTTCGGCGACGCCGAAGGCGCGCGGGTCGGCCACCTCGGTGAGCAGGATCTGGGCGTCGGGCCGGTTGCGGCGGAACGCTTCGACCAGCGGGCTGATGCCGCCGACGATGAAGTTGTCGCCGAGATACATGACGAAGTCGTCGTCGCCCAGCCAGTCCCGGGCGATCAGTACCGCGTGGGCGAGCCCGAGGGGCCGCTCCTGGGGGATGTAGGTGATCTCCAGCCCGAACTTCGATCCGTCGCCGACGGATTCCTGGATCTCCTCGGCGGTGTCGCCCACGATGACACCGACCTCGGTGATACCGGCCTCCGCGATGGATTCCAGTCCGTAGAAGAGCACCGCCTTGTTGGCCACGGGGACCAGTTGCTTGGCCGATGTGTGCGTGATCGGCCTCAATCGGGTACCGGCACCGCCGGACAGCACGAGAGCCTTCATCTGCTTCACCCTAGCGTCGAAGACGGTAAGGCGAAGGTTCACAAGGTGGCATCTCGGTAAGGACCGTGGCGCCCCGCAGGCCCGCCGGACAGCCGGTTCAGTCCTCGCCCCGCACGATGTTTCCCTCCGGGCCGTACTGGTCCGTCCGGGTCGTGTCGCCCTCGGGGACGGCCGGGATACAGGTCCGCACGACGCCCTGGCCCCGCAGGCGCCGCGCCTTCGACCAGCCGGACTCCGGCCGGCGTAGCACGAGCTTCGCAGAGGTCTGCGCGGTCACGTTGATTCATCCTCTCCCCACATCGATGCCCGCGCTTCGGGTCCCCCGCCGCAGCCGGGCGAAACGCCGTCCTCCGGGTGCGGTCTCCGGGGCACGCCAGCGCGCCGTACGGCGGATGCGCGTGCATCCGCCGTACGGCGCGCTCCGGTCCGCCGCGGCCGGGACGCGGACGGTCAGGCCGTGCCGAGTGCTCCGCGCAGAACGCCGACGGCCTGGGCGATGGCGGCCTCGGCGGCGTGCGTCTCCCGCAGGGCGTCGAGCATCACGAAGTCGTGGATGACGCCCTGGTAGCGGACCGCGGTGACCGGGACGCCGGCCTCGCGCAGCTTGTTCGCGTACGCCTCGCCCTCGTCGCGCAGGACGTCGGCCTCGCCGGTGATGACGAGGGCCGGCGGCAGGCCGGTGAGCTGCTCGGTCGTGGCACGCAGCGGGGAGGCGGTGATCTGGGCGCGGTCCGCCTCGTCGGCCGTGTACTGGTCCCAGAACCACTGCATCGCGTCCCGGCGCAGGAAGTAGCCCTCGGCGAACTGGTGGTAGGAGGGCGTGTCGAAGCTCGCGTCGGTCACCGGGTAGAACAGCACCTGCTGGACCAGCCGCACGTCCCCGCGCTGCTTGGCCATCAGGGTCAGGGCGGCGGTCATGTTGCCGCCGACCGAGTCGCCGGCCACCGCCATGCGGGAGGCGTCCAGGTTCTTCGAGGCGCCCTGCTCGACGACCCACTGCGCCACGGCGTAGTTCTGCTCGATGGCGACCGGGTAGCGCGCCTCGGGCGAGAGGTCGTACTCGGGGAAGACCACCGCGGCACCGGTGCCGACGGCGAGTTCGCGTACCAGCCGGTCGTGCGTGTGGGCGTTGCCGAAGACCCAGCCCGCGCCGTGGAGGTAGACGATCACCGGGAGGGTGCCGGTGGCGCCGGCCGGGCGGACGACACGGACGCGGACCCGGCCGGTGGGGCCGCCGGCCACGGTGATCCACTCCTCGTCGACCGCGGGCTTGGCGATCTCGCCGGACTGCACCTCGTCGACGGCCTTGCGGCCCTCGGCCGGACCGAGGTCGGGGAGGTACGGCGGGTTCGCGGTGGCCTCGGCGAAGGCCTGGGCGGCGGCCTCGAGGACGGGGCGGGGTGCGGTGGACATGGCGCCTCCTGGGAAGAGGTGCCGCGGGCTGCGGCACACCTCGAACAGTAGCTCGCGACTAAGTCGCGCGCAACTAATAAGGGCAGTATCAGTTCGTGCTCGATACAATCGGACAGACCCGAACGATAGGGTGTGATCGCCGTGAACAGCACGCCAACCAGGAGCCACGCCGTGAGCCCAGCCGCAGCGGAACCGAGCGAGGGGTCACTGCTCCTCGACGACCAGCTCTGCTTCGCCCTGTACGCCGCCTCCCGCGCCGTCACCGCGCGCTATCGCCCGCTCCTGGACGAACTCGGCCTGACCTACCCGCAGTACCTGGTCATGCTCGTGCTCTGGGAGCAGGACTCGATCTCCGTACGGGAGCTGGGTGCCTCGCTCCAGCTGGAGTCCAGCACCCTGTCCCCGCTGCTGAAGCGGCTGGAGGCGAGCGGGCTGCTGCGCCGCGAACGCCGTACGGAGGACGAGCGGTCGGTCGCCATCCGGCTCACCGCGGCCGGTTCGCGGCTGCGCGAGAGGGCGGCCGCCGTTCCCCTCGCCATCGGTGACGCCATGGGCCTGACACCCGAACAGGACGCCCAGGCCAAGCAGTTGCTGCGGCTGCTCACGGCCAACGTCACAGCAGGCTGATCGGGACCTCGGCCCACACCTGCTTGCCGCCGCTGACCGGCACCGTCCCCCAGATGTCCGACATCGCCTCCACGAGGAGGATGCCGCGGCCGCCGGTGGCCTCCCAGCCGATGCTGGTCGGCTTGACGGGCGTACGGGGCGAGGAGTCCGCGACCGAGACACGCACCCGGTTGTCGAGCAGGGTGAGATCGAGGCGGACCTGGCCGTCGGTGTGCACGAGGGCGTTGGTGACGAGCTCGGAGACGATGAGCAGCACGGTGTCGGCGTCGTCCCGCGACACGCTCCAGGCGCGCAGCGTGCGCCGGGTGAAGCGGCGGGTGTGCCCGACCGCCTCGGGGACGCGCCACACCGTCCAGCTCTCGCGCCGCGGGCGCAGCGCCATGCCGTCGTAGCGCAGCAGGAGCAGGGCGACGTCGTCGCTGCGGTGGGCGTTGCCGAGCAGCGCGTCGGCGACCTGGCCGAGGCGGGCGGGGTCGGCCAGGGACAGTTCGTGGGCCAGCCGGTCGAGGCCGTCGTCGATGTCGGCCTGGGCGGACTCGACGAGACCGTCGGTGGTCAGCGCGACCACGGTGCCGGGCTGGAGGCGCAGCACGCCGATGGGGAAGTCGGCCTGCGCGACCACGCCGAGCGGCGGCCCGCCCTCCGCGTCGGGCAGGTGGGTGCTGCCGTCCGGGTGGCGCAGCACCGGCGGCAGGTGTCCCGCGCGGACGTACCAGGCGGAGCCCTCCTCCATGTCCACGTCGACGTAGCAGCAGGTGGCGAACAGGTCGGTCTCCAGGTCCACCAGCAGCCGGTTGGCGTGCGAGACGACCACGTCCGGCGGGTGCCCCTCCACGGCGTACGCGCGCAGCGCCGTGCGCATCTGGCCCATCAGGGTGGCGGCCGCCGCGCTGTGCCCCTGGACGTCGCCGATGACGAGGGCGACGTGGTTGTCGGGCAGCGGGATCACGTCGTACCAGTCGCCACCGACCTCCAGCCCGGCCGTGGTGGGCAGATAGCGGGCGACGGCGACCGCGCCGGGCAGCTTGGGCAGGCGGCGCGGCAGCAGCTGGCGCTGGAGCATGCCGACGAGTTCGTGCTCGGCGTCGAAGGCGTGGGCGCGCATCAGCGCCTGCCCGGCGAGGCCGGCGGAGGCGGTGAGCAGGGCGCGCTCGTCGGGGCCGAAGTCGTGCGGCGTGTCCCAGCCGATCAGGCAGGCGCCGGCCATCCGGTTGCCGGCGGGCAGCGGCAGGACGGCCAGTCCGCCGGGGCCGACGTCGGCGAGCGCGGGTTCCAGGGGCGTGCCCGCGGGCCAGATGTGGGCGCGCCCCTCACGCAGCGCGGCGGCGAGCGTGGGCATGGCACGCACGGGCGCGTCGGGCCACTCGGAGCGCCACTCCAGGCGCCACAGCTCGGGCCAGGACTCCGGTTCGGGCGGGTCGAGGACCGTCACGACGAGCCGGTCGCCCTCCAGTTCGGCGAGCGCGATCCGTTCCGCCTGCAGCGGCTTGCGCAGGGCGGCGACCACGGCCTGGCTGACGTCGCGGACCGTGCCCGCGGTGGCCAGCATCGCCGCGAGGCGCTGCACGCGGGCCACGTCGGTGACGTCGGAGCGCAGTGTGGAGGCGTCCGCGACCGTGCCCTCGAGCCGGGCGGGCTGCCCGTCGCCACCGGGCACCGGACGGCCGCGCAGGCGCAGCCACATCGGCGGGCCGGAGGGCTGCAGCACCCGGAACTCCAGGTCGCGGTCGCCGGGCGCCGTGTGGTCGGTCTCGACGACGGACATCAGCGAGGGCAGGTCCTCCGGCACGGTCAGGCCCAGCAGCGTCTCCACCTTGCCGTCGAACTCGGCGCGGGTGAGGGCGAACAGCTCCAGGATGTCGTCGCCGACCGCGATCCGGCCGCTGTCCATGGCCAGGCTGAACGCGTCGGCCGGCAGCTCGCCGTCCTCGGGGGGCCGGGCCGGGGCGGGGCAGCCGACGGCGTCGGCGATCAGCTCCAGGCGCTTGCGGTCCTCGGGGTCGAAGCCGTCGGCCCGCTCGCTGACGGCCAGCAGACAGGCGCGACCGCCGTCGCCGTCCCCGGGCACCGGCAGCACCGTGAGGAAGAAGTCCCCCGGCTGCGCGCCGGCGTCCCCGGGACCGAGGGACACCGGGCTTCCGGAGCGGTGGGTCGCGGCCACGGGGGAGGTACCGGTGCGGGCATAGGTCTCCCGCAGCCCGAACAGCGTCCTCGGCACACCGGCCGACTCACCCAGGCAGAGCAGGTCCGCGTCCTCCCCCGGCGCGTACACGGCGACGAAGGCCGCCGAGGCGAAGACGAGCGCCTGTTCCAGGACACGGCGCACCCGATCGGGTGAGCCCGGACCGGAGGTGAGCGCTTTCAGGGCGTCTTCGGCACGCAGCGTTCCAGTTCTGCGTCCCTCAGCGCCCTCACTGACCACGTCCGTATTACAGCGCGTATGCGACGCGTGCGCAGCCCCTGTGCGCATTCCGTGCGGCCTGCCGGACTCGCCCGGTCGAAACCCTCCGAACATGAGTTGACGCATGCGTAGCGCACGGTGTTCTGGTGACACCCGTGACTGTCCCGCACCACCGCCCGGCTGGAAATCTCGATGCCGGACCACGGAGGGGGGACGTATGGACAAGCGGTACGAGGTGTACGCGCTCGCCGACAGACACTTCTACGAGACGCCGGACCGGCTCGGCGCGGCCGGACAGCAGGACGCGCCCTGGTTCGACACCGCGCGCCGCCGGGTGCCGGACGGCTGGGCGTCGGCGCGGACCGGCGACTGGCTGATGCTGCAGCCGCTCGGCGCGGACGGGCGCCCGGAGCCGGGCCCGGCCCAGGGCTGGAAGATCCACGCCTCGGCCACGCGGGCCGACGCGGAGCGCGTCGCCGCGGCCGTGTGGGACTACTGCGTACCGCGCCGCATCCCGTTCAAGTTCGTGCCGGCCCCGCATCTGCTGCATCTGCGCAACGCCAAGTACGCGGGCCGCGACACCAGCGGCAAGTTCGTCACCGTCTACCCGGCCGACGAGGACCGCCTCCACCAGGTGCTGCGTGAACTGGGCTCGCTGCTGGAGGGGTTGGAAGGCCCGTACATCCTCACCGATCTGCGCTGGAACGACGGTCCGCTCTACGTGCGCCACGGCGCCTTCGCCCGCACCTTCACCGTCGACGAACGGGGCTCGCTCGTACCGGCGGTGCGCGACGGCGAGGGGCGGCTGGTGCCGGACCGGCGGGCGCCGTCCTTCCAGGTGCCGGAGTGGGTGACGCTGCCCGCGTTCCTCGCACCCCAGCTGGCGGCCCGCAACACCACGACGGTGGGCGACCTGCCGTACCGCATCGAGAAGGCGCTGCACTTCTCCAACGGCGGCGGCGTGTACGCGGGCACCGACACCCGTGACGGGCGGAAGGTCGTCCTCAAGGAAGGCCGGCCGCACGCGGGGCTGGCCGCCGACGGCGCGGACGCGATCGCCCGGCTGGAGCGCGAGAAGCAGGCCCTGGAGCAGGTGGCGGGGACCGGCGTGGTGCCGGAGGTGCGGGACTGGTTCGTCCTGGGCGACCACCGCTTCCTGGTCATGGACTTCGTCGAGGGACGCACCCTCAACTCCTTCTTCGCGGAACGGCATCCGCTGCTCACGCCGGACCCGGACCCGGACGCCGTGGCGCGGTACACGCGGTGGGCGGTGCGCATCCACGGGGCGGTCGAGCGTGCGGTGGAGGCGGTGCACGCGCGGGGCATCGTCTTCAACGACCTGCACGTCTTCAACATCATGGTCGCCCCGGACGAGGAGTCGGTGTTCCTGCTCGACTTCGAGGCGGCCGCACCGGTCACCGAGAACGGCCGCCAAGTCGTCGCCCACCCGGGCTTCTTCGCTCCGCCGGACCGCACCGGCACCGCCGTCGACCGCTACGCGCTCGCCTGCCTCCGGCTCGCCCTGTTCCTGCCGGTCACCACGCTGTTCGTGGTCGACCGGGAGAAGGCGGCGCATCTGGCCGAGGTGATCGCGGAGCAATTCCCGGACGTGCCGCGGCAGTTCCTGGACGAGGCCGTCGCCGAGATCACCCGGGGAGCCGGGCCGGGCGCACCGGCCCACGTCCGGCCCGCCGACCGGCCGCACAGCCGGGATTCGATGGTCAAGGCGATCCTCTCCTCGGCCACCCCGGAGCGCGACGACCGCCTCTTCCCGGGCGACATCGCCCAGTTCTCCGACGGCGGCGGCCTCGGGCTCGCCCACGGCGCGGCCGGTGTGCTGTACGCGCTGGCCGAGAGCGGGGCCGCCCGGTACGAGGAGGGCGAGCGCTGGCTCCTGGCCCACACGGACCCGCCGCCGGCCGGCACACCGCTCGGCCTGTACGACGGACTCGCGGGTGTGGCCCACGTACTCGACCGCCTCGGCCACCGGCAGCCGGCCCTGGACCTGATCGAGGTCGTCCTCTCCGAGCGGTGGCAGAGCCTGTCCTCCGACCTCCAGGGCGGCCTGGCCGGCCTGGGCCTGGTCCTCGGCGAACTGGCCGCGGGCACGGGCGAGCCGGAGCTGCGCGACCGGGCGGCCGAGGCCGCGGACCTGCTCGTACGGCGTCTGGACGAGCCACGTCCCGAGCGGCGCGGGCGGCGGGCCGGACTGCTGCGGGGCGCGACCGGCCCCGCGCTGTTCCTGCTGCGGCAGTACGAACGCACCGGTGAGGCACGGCTGTTGGCGGCGGCCCGTGAGGCGCTGAGCCGGGACCTCGAATGCTGCGTCGTGCAGCGCAGCGGCGGCGGCCTGGAGGTCGACGAGGGCCGGCGCACCCTGCCCTATCTCGGGGACGGCAGTGCCGGTGTGGGCATGGTCCTCGACGACTTCCTCGAACGCGCCGACGACGCGGAGTTCGACAAGGCGCGGGCCGGCATCCTCACCGCCGCCACCAGCCGCTTCTACGCCCAGCCCGGCCTCTTCCAGGGCCGTGCCGGACTGATCCTGCACCTCGGCCGCACCACCCACCCGGACGCGACCGCCCGGCGGCTCGCCGAGCAGATCGACGGGCTCGGCTGGTACGCGATGGCCTACGAAGGGCAACTGGCCTTTCCCGGCCACCAGATGATGCGGCTGTCCATGGACCTCGCCACCGGGACGGCAGGCTGTCTGCTCGCGCTCGACGCGGCCTGCGAAGGCAGCGCGCACCTGCCGTTCCTGCCGCCGCTGCGGCGGCTCCCACGACTCGGCTCCGCAACCTGACGGAGTCGTGACCCAACCCCGTCCCCACGGATGGACACCCAAGGAAGGACACACCATGGCACTTCTCGACCTGCAGACGATGGAATCCGACGAGCACACCGGCGGCGGCGCGAGCACCGTCAGCCTGCTCTCCTGTGTCAGCGCGGCGAGCGTCATCCTCTGCGTCTGACGCAGCCCGCACGCCCACGGCTCCGGGCGGCCCGCACCCGCGAGGGACGGGCCGCCCGGGGTCCTGCGGCATCCCTGCGACCCCGGATGCGAGGCAGCGGCCGTATGACGACCACGACGACTCGTGCCGCGGATCCCGCCGCGCCGCCGGTCTGCGGCCCCCGTGGCGGTGGGGCCCGAAGTGTGGCCCTGTGCCTGGTGGGTGCGGCCTCGACCGGCGCCGGCCTGCTCCTGCCGGCCGCCCTCGGCCGCACCCTCGACCTGCTGCTGGCCCACGCCCCCGCGACCCGCTCGGTGCTGTGCTGCGCGGGCCTCGTGCTGCTGGCCGTGCTGCTCGACGCGGGCGAGACCGTGCTCGGCGGCACCCTCGACGCGCGCACGACGGCGTGGCTGCGGCGGCGGCTGACGGGCCATGTGCTGGCCGTCGGCCCACGTGCGGCGGCCCGCTTCGGGACCGGTGACCTGGTCGCCCGGCTGGTCGGCAACGCCTCCCAGGCGGGCACGGCGCCGGCCGCCCGCGCCGCGTTGCTCGCCGCGGTCGCCGGTCCTGTGGGCGGCGTGGTCGCCCTCGCACTGATCGACCCCTGGCTGGCGGCCGTGTTCCTGGCCGGAGCACCGGTGCTGACCCTCCTGCTGCGCGCCTTCGCCCGGGACACGACCCGCTGCGTGGCCGACTACCAGCGGGTGCAGGGGAGGATCGCCGGCGCGCTCACGGAGGCGGTCGCCGGTCACCGCACCGTCGAGGCGGCGGGCACGGCGCACCGGGAGGCGGCACGGATCCTGCGGCCGCTGCCGGACCTGTCGCGCGCGGGACACCGCATGTGGCGGGTGCAGGGGCGGGCCGCGGCGCAGGCGGGCACGGTGGCGCCGCTGCTCCAGCTCGGGATCGTCGCCGTGGCCGGACTGCTCCTCGTCCGGCACCGGCTGTCGGTCGGCGAGGTGCTCGCGGCGTCCCGGTACGCGATGCTCGCCACCGGAGTCGGCGTGCTGGTCGGCCAGTTCGCGGCCCTGGCGCGGGCCCGGGCGTCCGCCGCGCGTCTCGACGAGGTCCTCTCGCAACCGGCCACACCCTACGGCGACCGCCGGCTCCCGCCGGGTCCGGGGCGCCTGGAGCTGCGCGGCGTGACGGCCCGGCGCGGCGGGCGCACCGTGCTCGACGGCGTCGACCTCGTCGTCCCCGGCGGCAGCACGCTCGCGCTGGTCGGCCGCTCCGGCACGGGCAAGTCGCTGCTCGCCGCGCTCGCCGGACGCCTGGCCGACCCGGACGCCGGCGAGATCCTGCTCGACGGCGTCCCCCTGCGCGAGCTGAGCCACGCCGAACTGCGCCGAGCCGTCGGCCACGCCTTCGAACGTCCCGCCCTGCTCGGCACGACGGTCGAGGACGCGGTGGCCCTCGGCCCGCGGCCCCTCTCCGCCGCCACTGTCCGCGAAGCGGCCCGGCTCGCGTGTGCGGACGACTTCGTACGGCGCCTGCCGGACGGCTACGCCACCGCTTGCGCCGACGCCCCGCGTTCCGGCGGCGAGTCCCAGCGTCTGGGCCTGGCCCGCGCGTTCGCCCACGGCGGCCGCCTGCTCGTCCTCGACGACGCCCTCTCCAGCCTCGACACGGTGACGGAGGCGCAGATCACCGACGCCCTGCTGGCCCGCGGCACCCACGGCACCCGGCTGCTCGTCGCGCACCGGGCGGCCACGGCGGCCCGGGCGGACGCGGTGGCCTGGCTGGACGGCGGACGGGTGCGGGCGGTGGGGACGCACGCCCGGCTGTGGCGGCTGGACGGCTACCGGGCGGTGTTCGGGGACGGTGGCGCGGTATGACGAACGGGCGGCGCGGGAGAACGGACCACGACGGGCTGCGTGCGCGTGGCCTGCGTTTCCTGTGGGCCCGCCGTGGGGCCCTCCTGCGGCTCGGCGGCTGGTCCGTGCTGGAGACCGGGCAGACCTTCCTCACCGGATACGCCCCCGCCCGCGCCCTCGACGCGGGTTTCCTGGCCGGGCGGACGGACGTCGGGCTGACCTGGCTCGGGGTGGCGGCGCTCGCCGTCGTCGTGGGGGCGTACGGGACGGGGCGGGTCCATGTGGCCGTGGCCGCGCTGGTCGAGCCGCTCCGGGACCGGCTCGTGCACCGGGTCGTCGCCCGCGGTGTAGGCGAGGGTGACGGCGGTGCGCTGTCGGGCCTCACCCAGCAGGTGGAGATCGCGCGGGAGACCTTCGCCGGACTGGTGATGGTGTCCCGGTCGTTCGTGTTCACGGCCGCGGGGGCGCTGGCCGGGCTGTTCTCACTCGCCCCGGTGCTGCTGCTGGCCGTGGGCCCGCCGCTGGTGGCCGGAGTCGCCCTGTTCGCGGCGTCGCTGCGGCCGCTGGCCCGCCGGCAGGAGACGTTCCTCGTCGCCGACGAGGCCCTGGCCGACAGCCTCGGCGCCGTCTGCCCGGGACTGCGGGACATCACCGCCGCGGGCGCCGAGGAACGGATCGCCGCCGACACGGCGGAGCGCGTCGACGCCGAGCTGCGCGCGGCATGTTCCCTCGCCCGCTGGGGCGTCGTACGAGTGGCGGCGCTCGGGCTCGGCGGCCATGTCCCGATCGTGCTGCTGCTCGCCGCCGCGCCCTGGTTCCTGTCCCGCGGCGTCACCGCGGGCGCCCTGGTCGGCGCCCTCGCCTACGTCACCCAGTCCCTCCTGCCGGCCCTGGGCAGCCTGGTCCACGGCCTGGGCACGAGCGGCTCACGCCTGACGGTGGTCCTGCGGCGCCTGGCGTCGGGGCCCGCGCCGAAGGCACCGGCAAACCCGCGCGGGCGACCCCGGGCATGCTCCCCCGCCCTCTCCGTCACCTCCCTCACCTTCGCCTACGGCCCGGCCGCGGCCCCGGTGATCGAGGACCTCGACCTGTGCCTTTCCCCCGGCGCCCATCTGGCCGTCGTCGGCCCCAGCGGTATCGGGAAGTCCACGCTCACCGCGCTGGTCGCGGGGCTGCTGGAGCCGCGGCACGGCACGATCCGGATCGGCGGGCTGCCGGTGCCCTCCGCCGCGGCCGCACGGTGTCGCGTGCTCATCCCGCAGGAGGCGTACGTCTTCACCGGCACCGTCGCCGAGAACCTCGCCCACCTGCGGACGGACCCGGTGCCCGAGGCGGAACTGCTCGCGGCGGCCGACGCCGTGGGGCTCCGTCCGCTGCTCGACGCCCTCGGCGGGCCCGGCGCCCCGCTCGACCCGGCGGCGCTCTCGGCCGGCGAGCGGCAGCTGATCGCGCTGACCCGGGCCTATCTGTCACACGCCCCGCTCGCCCTGCTCGACGAGGCGACCTGCCATCTGGATCCGCAGGCCGAGGAACGTGCCGAGCGCGCCTTCGCGCGGCGGCCGGGCGGCACCCTCGTCGTCGTCGCGCACCGCATCAGCTCGGCCAGGCGCGCGGACCGGGTGCTGGTCATGGACGGGCGGGGCACGGCGTACGGCAGCCACGACGAGCTGCTGGAGAGGTCGCCGCTGTACCGGGACCTCGTCGGCGGCTGGACGCCCGGGGCGCCGGACGCGGCCCTGCCCGGGACACCGTCAGAGCCAGCCCTCCCCCTGCGAGATGCGGATCGCGTCGATACGGTTGCGGGCACCGGTCTTGCGGGTGATGGCCGCCATGTAGTTGCGCACGGTCCCGTGCGACAGGTGGAGGCTTCCGGCGATCTCCGCGACGGAGGCGCCCCCGGCGGCCAGGGACAGCACGCTCAGCTCGCGCCGGGTCAGCGGCATCTCGGCGGCCTTGAGGAATCCGTAGCCGAGCGAGTCGTCGACGAATCGTTCCCCCGAGGCGACCCGCCGGATACCGCGCACCAGGTGGTCGGGTGAGCCCTCCTTGTCCACGTAGCCGGTCGCGCCGGCTTCGATGGCCCGCTTCAGCAGACCGGGTCGGTGGGCGGTCGCCAGGACGAGAAGCCGCGGCCGTATCTCGTCCTGGCCGCGTAAGCACAGGTCGCCGAGCGGGGGGCCGCCGTGGGTGTCCGCGGCCTCCAGATCCGCCGCGCACACATCCGGGCGCAGCAGCCGCGCCCGGCCGTGCGCGCGCCGCCACGGCACGTCCTCCACCCGGAGGTCCGGCTCCCTTCGCAGCCACTCCGCCAGCACCGATCGCACCAGACACGCATCGTGCACCAGTAATACCCGGATCACAGCCCGCCCCTCGTTTCCCGTCCGCCGGTCCGATGAGTGGTGAACGCGTGCCCATTCTTGGCGCCCGCACCACCCGAGGGGCGCGAAGATCCGGCCATTGCGGGGCTCGGGGGCGCACGCCCCGCGTCCGCGCGCCACCACGCGCAACGACTGAAGGGGAATGGTTCCGGGCCAAGGGGGTACGCACCCGTTCTCCACCGTTCCGGGGCACTCCTGCGCCGGTTCGCCCTACCGGCGCGGCGCCTCGTGGCACCGCTCGCCGTGCGCGCGCGCCCGTCACGGGGCAGATTTAGTCCCTGGGACCCGTCGCCCGGCCGTGCGAGGAGGTGGTCGGCGTGTCCGACGGGCAGAGGTCCGTACAGGCGCCGGTGGCCGCGAGGACGCGCGTCGGCCGCCCGCTGCTGTCCCTGGCGCTCGCCTCGATGATGGACGAGGTCCACGCGCACTCCGGGGCGGTGTACCTGCTGGCGCCCGGCGAACCCGTGCTGGAGATGGCCGTGATGGCCGGGCTGCCCCGCGCCTTCGCCGCCCCCTGGGAGCGGGTCGGGCTCAGCGCGCCGATCCCGGTGGCCGACGCGCTGCGGGAGCGGCGGCTGGTGTGGGTGGGCGGCGAGGAGCAGATGGCCCGCAGCTACCCCCGGATCTCGGTCGTACTGCCGTACCACTTCTCGCTGGCCGCGCTGCCGGTGGCGACGGAGTCGACGGCGTACGGCGCCGTCTTCGTCACCTGGCCCGGCGCCCATCCGCCCGAGCTGTCGGACCGGGAGCGCGAGCATCTGACCGCGGCCTGCGGCCGGCTCGCGCTGCGGCTGGAACGTGCCATGAACGACAGCCGTCTAGTGCTGCAGGAGCCCGATCTGCTCGGTGTGCCGGCCGTCGGCGGTGCGGCGGGCTCGCTCGGTTCGGTGGAGGCGGCCCGGATGGTCTCGCGGCTGCCGTACGGGCTCTGCTCGCTCGATCTGCACGGCCGGGTCAGCTTCGCCAACGCGGCGGCGGCCGAGCTGATCGGGCTCCCGGTCAGCTCGCTGCTCGGCACCCAGCTGTGGGCGTCGGTGCCCTGGCTCAACGACCCCGTCTACGAGGACCGCTACCGGGGCGCGCTGCTCAGCCAGCAGACCACGTCGTTCGTGGCGCTGCGGCCGCCCGGCGACTGGCTGTCGTTCCGGCTGTATCCGAGCACGTCCGGGCTGAGCGTCCGGGTCACCCGGGCGCGGGCGGTGGCGGAGATGCACCGGGCGGCCCCGCAGCCCGGCGACGCCCCCTCCCGGCTGGTGACCATCTCCCAGGTGCTGACCCTGGCCGGGGCGCTGACCGAGGCGGTGGGCGTGCAGGACGTGGTGCAACTGGTCGCGGACGAGATCGCGCCCGCCGTCGGCAGCCAGGCGCTGGTGATGCTCGGCTCACGGGCGGGACGGCTGCATGTGCTCGGGCACCGCGGCTACCCGGACCCGCACGTCGTGGAGCGGTTCGACGGACTGCCGCTGGCGGAGCCGACGCCCGGCACGCACGCCCTCAACACCGGGGTGCCCGCGTTCTTCGACTCGCAGGAGCAGCTGGAGCGCCTGTACCCGTCGCGGCACGCCACTCCCGACGGCTTCGCGGCCTGGGCCTATCTGCCGCTGGTCGCCTCCGGCCGCCCGGTGGGGACGTGCGTGCTCGCCTACGCCGAACCGCACGCGTTCCCCGCCGACGAGCGGGCCGTGCTGACGAGTCTGGGCGGCCTGATCGCGCAGGCCCTGGAGCGGGCCCTGCTCTACGACGCCAAGCACCAGCTGGCGCACGGCCTCCAGGCGGCGCTGCTGCCCCACTCGTTGCCGCTGCTGCCCGGCCTGGAGGCGGCGGCCCGCTATCTGCCCGCCACGCACGGCATGGAGATCGGCGGCGACTTCTACGACCTGGTCCCCTCGCAGGGGGTGGCCGCGGCGGTGATCGGTGACGTGCAGGGGCACAACGTGACCGCGGCCGGCCTGATGGGGCAGATCCGTACCGCCGTGCGTGCCTACACCACGGTCGGGCAGGCTCCGGAGGAGGTCATGCGCAGCACCAACCGGCTGCTGATCGACCTCGGCGCCGACCTGTTCGCGAGCTGTCTCTATCTGCGGCTCGATCCCGCGCGCGGGCGGGCGGTGATGGCCCGGGCCGGACATCCGCCGCCGCTGCTGCGCCGCCCCGACGGGCGGGTGCGGGTGCTGGACCTGGCCGGCGGCCCGCTGCTCGGGATAGACGGCAGCGCCGTGTACCCGACGACGGAGGTCGACCTCGCGCCCGGCTCCGTTCTGGCCCTCTACACGGACGGCCTGATCGAGTCCCCCGGCATGGACATCGAGGACGCGCTGGCCGGTCTCGGGGAGCGGCTGGCCGAGGCCGGGGAGCTGCCGATGGACGAGCTCGCCGACCACCTGCTACGGCACAGCCCGGCCGCGCAGGACCGCCTCGACGACGTGGCAATGCTGCTGCTCAGGGCGCGGGCCCAGACCTGAGGCCCACGGGGCGGATGCCGGTACGGGCCGGATACCGGTACGGGGCGGTCCGGCCCTCCCGCCGGAGGGCCGGACCGTCCACCGTCGACCTGCCACCGCTCGTCCGGCCGATCAGTGGGTCCTGGTGAGCGACGACGAACCGTGGCCGGCGCCGCTGCGGTGGCCGGCGCCCGCACCGGACTGGCCCGCACCGGACTGGTCATCCGTCCCGTCGCCCGCCGTGCCGGACGGGTCGGCCGTGCCGCCACCGCCGACCGCGTCACCGCCGCCGGCCTGGTCGCCCGCGGAGGCGGACGGGTCGGCGGAGCCGTTCTGGTCACCGGCGCCCGCACCCGCGCCCCCGTCGCCGAGCGTCGCGCCCGTCGCCTGCAGCGCGGTGGTGACCGGCTGGAAGAAGGTCTCCCCGCCGTTGGTGCAGTCGCCGCTGCCGCCGGAGGTCATGCCGACCGCGCTGCCGTCCTGGGTGAACAGGGAGCCGCCGCTGTCGCCGGCCTCGGCGCAGACGTCGGTCTGGATGAGGCCGGTGACGGTGTCGACGCCGTTCGGGTCGGTCTCGCTCTGGAAGTTGACGGTGGCGTCGAGCCCGGTGACGGTGCCGTCGTGCAGGCCGGTGGTGCTGCCCATCCGGAACACCTGCTCACCGACGGTGGCGTCGGCGGGCCGGGCGATCTGCACGGCCTGGCCCTCGCCGGTGTTGACCTCACTCGCCGCCTGGGTGTTGGGGTCGTCGTACTTGACGAGCGAGAAGTCGTTGCCGGGGAAGGTGGCCTGGTCGACGGTGGCGATGGGCTGACCGGTCTCGGAGTCGGACCACTGCTTGGCGGCCACGCCGCAGTGACCGGCCGTCAGGAAGGCAGGACTGCCGTCGGAGGCCGTGACGTTGAAGCCGAGGGAGCAGCGGACGGTGCCGCCCTGCACCTGGGCGAAGATGGCGTCGCCGCCCGACACCAGCGTCTTGAAGGTGCCGGAGGAGCGCTTCACCGTGGCCATGCCGTCGCCGAGGCTCTTGACCGTGGAGGTCAGTCTGTCCCAGTCGGCGCCGGTGACCGTGGAGTCGGCCGTGACGGCGAGCTGGTCGGTCTTCGGGTCGACCGCCCAGGCCGTGCCCGGGATGGTGGCCTTGGCCTTCAGGGTCTGCGCGCCCGCCTTCAGCGCGGCGAGGCTGTTGCCGACCTCGCGGACCTTCGCGCCCGCCTTCTTCGCCTGGACGACCACGTTGTTGTTGTCGCCCGATATGACGTTGACGACCAGCTGCTGGGCGGCCGCGTCGTAGTACGACCCGGCGAAGGCCTGGCCGAGAAGGCCCTGAAGCCGGGAGGCGAGATCCGAGGCGTCGGTCGCCTTCATGGTCCTGGGGGCGCCGTCGGCCGACGTGCCGTCCTGCGACGCGTTGGCGTGGGGCAGCAGGATCGCGGCCGCGCCGAGCGCCACGACGCTGCCCGCGGCGATCGCGGCCTTGCGCTTCGGAATTCGCTTGTGACTCAAGCTTCTCGACCTCCTGGGGGGACCGGAGTCTGTGCCGTCGTGCGGCAGTTGTTCTGTTCGGGCGCCTGGATGGCTGTTGGTACGCACGGGCCGGGCGGTGCGTTCAATTCCGTTTGCCAACTCGCGTTGCCCGATGCCGAATCGGCCATGGTCCGCGACGGACGATCCGGCGCGGGGAACAATCGCCCGTATGACGATGACCACCGCCGAAGGCGACAAGATCCTCTCCGCCAACTTCGCCCCCTGGGTCCTGGAACTGGGGCTGCGGGTGGAGGCGTTGGGCGACGACCGGGCCACGCTGCGTCTGCCCTGGTCGGACCGTCTCTCGCGGGAGGGCGGCGGGCTGTCGGGGCAGGCGCTGATGGCCGGCGCCGACACGGCCACCGTGATCGCGGTGTCGGCCGCGCGCGGGGCGTTCGTCCCGATGACGACGGTGCAGCAGTCCACCTCGTTCCAGCGGGCGGTGACGGGTGCGGATGTCCTGATCGAGGCGGTGCTCACCAAACTCGGCCGCCGGATGGCGTTCGCGGACATCGCGATGACCGACGCGGTGTCGGGCGAGCTGGCCGCGCGCGCGAGCACGGTCTACGCGCTGCTGGGCTGACGCGGTCCGGGCGCACCCGGCCGACACGCTGTGCGGTCGAACGGCGACCCTCCGTTCAGAACGCGCATCTGAATCCAAGCTTCAACCAATCTGCACAGCCACTGCGCAACGGGGTCACTGCCCGCGAGGGATCTGCACACGCCCGCGGCTTGCGCCCGGCCGTTGTGACGGGAGTGTCGGATTCGTCGATCCGGCGGCAAGACCCGGGGCGAACCGATGCCGTGACGCATGTGAAGAACTCGCCACAGATTCGTGCGCGGTCCTGCACCGATCGGTATTCCTGTGGCCCAAGTTGCCTGGTGAGACGCCTGGTTGATTGGAAGCGCGGCCCCGCAGCGTGCTTTGATCCATCGCACCGCGGGGGCCGCGAAGGGTTCCCGGCAACGGGCGCCCGGCGCTCGCGGTCGCGGCCGTCGCTCTGTCCCCCAGAGGGGGCCGCTCCCCCTTGTGAAATATCCATACGAAGGGAAGTTCCATCATGAACTCCACCCCCCGTGTCGAGACCGCCGAGATCTCCGACGCCGAGCTCGACAACGTCTCCGGCGGGCTTTCCGTGAACGCGGTCAACACCGTCACGGGCGCCCTGGACAGCGTTGCCCCGGTTTCCGGCATCGTCGACACCGCCATCGGCACCGTCGAGGGTGTGACCGGCCTGAACACCGCCCCGGTCACGGGCCTGGTCGCCGGTCTCTGATCGCGCCTTTTGTGATCGTCGAGTCCCGGGGCCGTGTCGCGGCTCCGGGGCCTTCGGTTGTCGTGGTGCATCTTCCCGGGGGACGCCCCCCGGACCCCCAGCAGAAAAGCAGGCCGGCCGGCGTGACCGACACGGACATCGCGAGGCGCGCCTGACCGAACCAGCCGGCTCGCGCGAGCCGGTCCTCTCTCGTTTTCAGGTGAGGGAAGTTCCGTGCAGTTTCGCCAACAGGCCCTCGCCAAGCTCCAGTCGCCGGAGGAGCTGGACCTTCCGGTGCGCTTCGCCCGTCCCCAGGGCTGGCTCGTGCTGTCCGTGACCGTGGTCGCCATGGCCGCCGCCTCCGTGTGGGCGGTGACCGGCTCGGTGACCTCCACGGTCGGCGCCCCCGCCATCCTCACGCACGGCGAAGGCAGTTACCTCCTGCAGAGCCCGGTCGCGGGCCAGGTCACCGCGGTCGTCGCCCGGCAGGGCGAGCGCCTGCCGGCCGACGCCCCGGTCCTGAAGGTCAGGACGGCCCAGGGTGAGACCGTCGTCCGCACGGTCGCCGCGGGCCGGATCACCGGCCTCGCCGCCACCATCGGCCAGATCATCCGGACCGGCGCGAACGTCGCCGCCGTGGAGAAGGTCGCCAAGGCCGACGACCCGCTCTATGCCACGGTCTACGTCCCGGCCGGGAACGCGGCCTCCATCCCCGCGGACGCGACCGTGGACCTGACCGTCTCCTCGGTGCCCACCCAGACGTACGGCGTGCTGCGCGGCCATGTGAAGTCCGTCGACCGCTCCGCGCAGTCGTCCCAGCAGATCGCCGCGTTCCTCGGGGACAGCCAGCTGGGCGAGCAGTTCACCAGGAAGGGCCGCCCGGTGGCCGTCACGGTCCGGCTGGACACGTCGTCGAGCACGAAGAGCGGCTACCGGTGGTCGTCCAAGGACGGACCGCCCTTCCGCCTCTCCTCCATGACCCTGGCCTCGGGCTCGATCCGGCTGGCCGACCAGCGTCCCGTCGATTGGCTGCTGCCGTGAGCACCGCACAGGAGACGCGGAGCAGGCGCCGCGCCGCTCCGCCCAAGCGCCCCGTGCCCACGGGCAGGGCGAAGACCGTCCGCACGCCCACGGTCCTGCAGATGGAGGCCGTGGAGTGCGGCGCCGCCTCCCTCGCGATGGTCCTCGGGCATTACGGCAAGCACGTGCCGCTGGAGGAGCTGCGCATCGCCTGCGGCGTCTCCCGCGACGGCTCGCGCGCCAGCAACCTCCTCAAGGCGGCGCGCAGTTACGGTCTGACGGCCAAGGGCATGCAGATGGACACGGCCGCCCTCGCCGAGGTGAGGGCACCGGCCGTCCTGTTCTGGGAGTTCAACCACTACGTCGTCTACGACGGCATGGGGCGCCGCTTCGGCCGCCGCGGGGTCTACATCAACGACCCCGGCAAGGGCCGCCGTTTCGTGCCCATGGAGGACTTCGACGGCAGCTTCACCGGCGTGGTGCTGGTGCTGGAGCCCGGCGACGGCTTCGCGAAGGGCGGCCGCAGGCCCGGCGTCCTGGGCGCGATGCCGGCCCGGCTGCGCGGTACCGCGGGCACCATGCCCGCCGCGGTCCTGGCGAGCCTCCTGCTGGTCCTGGTCGGCGCGGCGGTCCCCGCCCTCAGCCGCACCTACATCGACGAGTTCCTGATCGGCGGCAAGACCTCGCTGCTGACCGTGCTGTTCGCGTCGATGGGCGCGTGCGTGCTGCTGACGGTGCTGCTGACCTGGCTGCAGCAGTCGAATCTGCTGCACGGCCGGATCATCTCCTCCACGCTCTCCAGCGCCCGCTTCCTGCGCCATCTGCTGCGGCTGCCGGTGACGTTCTTCTCCCAGCGCAGCCCGGCCGACCTGGTGCAGCGGCTGCAGTCCAACGACCAGGTGGCCGAGACCCTGGCCCGCGACCTCGCGGCGGCGGGCGTGGACTGCGTGGTCGTCGTGCTCTACGCGATCCTGCTCTACACCTACGATCCGCAGCTGACCTTCGTCGGCATCGGCGTCGCCCTGCTGAACATCGTCGCCATGCGGGTCGTCGTGCGTCTGCGGGCGACCCGGACGGCCAAGCTGCGTGCCGACAGCGCACGGCTGACCAACACCGCCTACACCGGCCTTCAGCTGATCGAGACGATGAAGGCGACCGGCGGCGAGGACGGCTACTTCCGCAAGTGGGCCGGGCAGCACGCCACCACGCTGGAGGAGCAGCAGCGGCTCGGGGTGCCGAGCGCCTGGCTGGGCGTGGTCGCCCCGACGCTGGCGTCGCTGAACAGCGCGGTGATCCTGTGGATCGGCGGCATGCGGGCGGTCGAGGGCGGCATCTCGGTCGGCCTGCTGGTCGCCTTCCAGTCGCTGGTGACCCGCTTCACCGCCCCGATCACCCGCCTCAACGGCGTCGCGGGCCGCATCCAGGACTTCGCCGCCGACGTGGCCCGCCTCAAGGACGTCGAGAACTTCCAGGCCGACCCGCTCTACGGCCGCCACGGCGCCGGCGACTCCACCCGCCGCCTGCACGGCCACGTGGAGCTGCAGAACATCAGCTTCGGCTACAACCCGCTGGACAAGCCGCTGCTCACCGGTTTCGACCTGACCGTGGGCCCCGGCCAGCAGGTCGCCCTCGTCGGCGGCTCCGGCAGCGGCAAGTCCACCGTCTCCCGGCTGATCTCGGGCCTGTACACCCCGTGGGAGGGGGTGATCCGCATCGACGGACGGCGTCTGGACGACCTTCCCCGCGGCGCGCTCGCCGCCTCGGTCTCCTTCGTCGACCAGGAGGTCTTCCTCTTCGAGGGCTCGGTGCGCGACAACGTGGCGCTGTGGGATCCGTCGATCCCGGACGACGCGGTGGTGGACGCCCTGCGCGACGCGGCCCTGTACGACGTCGTGACGCGCCGCCCCGGCGGCATCCACAGCAAGGTGGAGCAGGACGGCCGCAACTTCTCCGGCGGGCAGCGCCAGCGCCTGGAGATCGCGCGGGCGCTGGTGCGCCGGCCCAGCATCCTGGTCCTCGACGAGGTGACCAGCGCCCTGGACGCGGAGACCGAGCTGGTCGTGATGGACAACCTGCGCCGGCGCGGCTGCGCCTGCGTGGTGATCGCGCACCGGCTCAGCACCGTGCGCGACAGCGACGAGATCGTCGTGCTCCAGCACGGCACGATCGTGGAACGCGGACGGCACGAGGACCTGGTGGCACACGGCGGCGCGTACGCCGCGCTGGTCAGGGAACGGTGAGATGACGACCTCTCAGGAAGGCGACCTGGTCCTCGGCGCGCTCGGGTCCATGGGCTCGCGCATCGACTGCACCGGCCTGACCCGGCTCGACCTGGAGGGCCCGCAGGTGCTGTGGCTGGTCGCGTCCGGCAGCCTCGACCTGTTCGCGGTGGACGCGGTGCAGCAGGGCCACTGGCACCACCTCGGCCGCCTGGAGGCGGGCTCGCTGCTGCTCGGCCCGGTCGCCGGGCCTCAGCACACCCTGGTGGCGCGTCCGCTGCGCGACTGCGTGGTGCACCGCATCGGGCTGCGCGAGCTGTACCAGCCGGCCAACACCCAGACCTGGTCCTACGACGAGTACGGCCACCCCCAGTACGTCCCGCCGCAGACCAGCCCCCTGGAGTACGCCCTCGCCCTCGGCGTGGGCCGCAGCCTGTCCATCCTCTTCCAGGCCCCGATGGCGACCGAGCGCGCCGCCGAGATGACCGATGACGACGTCTTCTGGATGCAGGTGCCGCCGGGCAGCGTCCAGTACGGCTCGCTGTACGGCGCCGAGGCGGCGGCCGACCTGCTGATGGACCCGGCCGTCTGGCAGAGCATGGTCGACCAGCAGTACCGGCTGCTGACCACGCTGGACCGCTGGATCGAGCAGCTGGAGCGTACGCACGAGACGCGGACGGCGGCCGGCATCAAGGCGGGCGAGGCGGTCCGGGCCGAGGCCGACCGCACCCTGCTCGCCTCGATCGGCAAGTCCTCCGCCAGGCGCGCCACGGCCGCCGACGCCGACGCCTCGTACGCGGCGTGCAGGCTGGTCGCCGAGGCGGCCGGCATCCGGCTGGCCGAACCCGCCCGGAGCGGCACGGAGAACGACCGGCTGGACCCGGTGGAGCTCGTGGCCATCGCCTCCCGCGTCCGGACCCGGGCGGTCCGGCTGGACGGCAGCTGGTGGCGGGACGACGTCGGCCCGCTGGTGGGCCACCGGGCGCTGTCGGGTGCCCCGGTCGCGCTGCTGTGGCGGCGCGGCGGCTACGTCGCCGTACACCCCGCGACCGGGCGGGAGACCCCGATCGAGAAGGCCAACGCGGAGGAGTTCGAGCCGCGCGCGGTGATGTTCTACCGGCCGCTCCCGGACCGCCGGCTCAGTCCGCTGGGGCTGCTGCGGTTCAGCATGCGGGCAACCGGCCGCGACCTCTCCAACCTGCTGGCCGCCGGTCTGGTGACGGTCGCGATCGGCGCGCTGGTGCCGATCGCCACCGGCAAGGTGCTCGGCGAGTTCGTGCCGAAGGCCCAGACGGACCTGATCGTCCAGGTCTGTCTGGCCGTGATGCTCACCAGCCTGGTGGCGGCGGCCTTCATGCTGCTGGAGAACCTCACCATCCTGCGTCTGGAGGGCCGGATCGAGGCGGCCCTCCAGCCGGCCGTCTGGGACCGGCTGCTGAGACTGCCGACCACGTTCTTCACGCAGCGCTCTACGGGTGAGCTGGCCAGCGCGGCCATGGGCATCAGCGCGATGCGCCGGCTGATGGCGGGCGTCGGCCCCGTCGTCGCCCAGTCGGTGACGATCGGCACGATGAACCTGGCGCTGCTGTTCTGGTACAGCGCCTCGATGGCGCTGGCCGCGATCGGCATGCTCGTCGTCATCTCCGCCGTCTTCCTCGGGCTCGGCCTGTGGCAGGTGCGCTGGCAGCGCAAGCTGGTCGTGCTCGGCAACAAGCTGAACAACCGGGCGTTCCAGACGCTGCGCGGGCTGCCCAAGCTCCGGGTGGCGGCGGCCGAGAACTACGCGTACGCGGCCTGGGCCGCGGAGTTCGCCCGCAGCCGTGAACTCCAGCAGAAGGTGGGCCGGATCAAGAACCTCACCACGGTGATGGGCGCCGTGTACCTGCCGCTGTGCACCCTGCTGATGTTCATGCTCCTCGCGGGTCCGGCGCGCGGGGTGATGTCGGCGGCCGCGTTCCTCACCTTCAACACCTCGGTGACGATGGTGCTGACCTCGGTGACCCAGCTGACCGGCGCGTTCGTGTCGGCGGTGGCCGCGCTGCCGCTGTTCGAGGAGATCAAGCCGGTGCTGGAGGCCACCCCGGAGGTGCGCACCGGCAGCACCCGCCCGGGCCCGCTGACCGGCGCCCTCGAGGCGCGGCGCCTGTCGTTCCGGTACTCCGACGACGGCCCGCTCGTCCTCGACGACCTCTCCTTCGAGGTGCGGCCCGGCGAGTTCGTGGCGGTCGTCGGCCCCAGCGGCTGCGGCAAGTCGACCCTGCTCCGCCTGCTGATCGGCTTCGACAAGCCGGCCTCGGGCAGCGTCCTGTACGACGGCCAGGACCTGGCGGCGCTCGACCAGTCGGCCGTGCGGCGGCAGTGCGGGGTGGTGCTGCAGCACGCACAGCCCTTCACCGGCTCCATCCTGGACGTCATCTGCGGCACCGAGCCGTACACACCGGAGGAGGCGATGGCGGCGGCCGAGATGGCGGGCCTCGCCGAGGACATCAAGCGGATGCCGATGGGCCTGCACACCATCGTCTCGGGCAGCGGCGCCGTCTCCGGCGGCCAGCGTCAGCGCCTGATGATCGCGCAGGCGCTGATCCGCAGGCCGCGCATCCTCTTCTTCGACGAGGCGACCAGCGCGCTGGACAACGAGACGCAGCGCACGGTGATCGAGTCGACCAAGGCACTCAACGCCACCCGCCTCGTCATCGCGCACCGTCTGTCCACCGTGCTGGACGCCGATCGTGTGATCGTGATGGAGGACGGCAGGATCGCCCAGCAGGGCCCGCCCGCGCGGCTGCTCGCGGACACGGGCGGGCGGCTGCACGAGCTGGTGCGGCGCCAGCTCACGTGAGGGGTCGGTCGAGGCCGGGCACGGGTGCCCCGCTGGGTACACCGGCCTCGACGTAGCGGTCGTAGAACCGCTTCCACGTGGTGCTCGCCCCGGCGGGCGGTCCCTCGAACCGTCCGCCGCCCGCCCTGGCGTCGAGCGCGGCCAGGCACACCTCCCAGCCCGCGCCGTTGCGGGCGGCGGTGTCCGCGGCCTGCAGGACATGGGTGAGCGTGAAGCGGGTGCGTCCGCCGTCCAGCGCCTCCAGGTCGAAGCGGAGCTCGTCGCCGCCCCAGAGGAAGGAGAGGTGGCGCGGCTCGTCGAGGCCGAGCACCCGGCCCGTGGACTCGGGCGTGTTCGGGTCGCCGCCGAAGGCGATCGTGCCGCCCGGACGCGGGTCGATCTCGGCGCGGGAGGGGAACCACCGGGCGAGTTCCCCGGCGTCGGTCACGAACTGCCAGACGCGCTCGACCGGATGGTCGTAGACGCGGCTGAAGCGGACGGCCGGGCGGCCGTCGTCCAGGGTCAGACAGGTGCCGGTGAGATCAGCGGCCATGGCGGATCAGTCCTTCGGGGCGGGTTCCTCGGGATCGTCGTCCGGGGCCGTCGCGTCGAGGCGCCGGCCCAGCGTGTCCAGGCTGCGGTTCCACAGCGCGCGGTAGGGCACGAGCCACGCGTCGAGCTCGGCGATCGGGGCCGGGTCGAGGGCGTAGACGCGACGCTGCGCGTCCTGCCGGACCCGGACCAGGCCGGCCTCGCGCAGCACCTTCAGATGCTTGGAGGTGCTCGGCTGGCTCAGGCCGCACGCCTCCACGATCTCGCCCACCGGCCGCGGCCGCTCCAGGAGCAGCGCGACGATGGCCCGCCGGTGCGGGTCAGCGAGGGCGGCCCACAGGGCGGCGTCGGACACGAGACCGAGTATGCCTCGCCGTTTATATTCCACGCAAGGCATATGAGAGCCCGGCCACACCTCCCCCAGCGAAACGTTGCCGTTTCGCTCGCGGTGGTCTAACTTCTACGTGTACGAAACAGTTTCGTTTATGTACTGCTCGAACGACTTCCCTGGAGTGGTTCTCCCATGTCCCAGAAGACCTTGACCGACGGCACCCGCCAGGGTGCGGTCGAGGCGCCGCCCGAGGCGTCGTCCAAGCGATGGTGGATCCTCGCGGTCATCGCCGTCGCGCAGCTGATGGTGGTGCTCGACGCCACCATCGTGAACATCGCCCTGCCCTCGGCCCAGGCCGACCTCGGCTTCTCCGACGGCAACCGGCAGTGGATCGTCACCGCCTACGCGCTGGCCTTCGCGTCCCTGCTGCTGCTCGGCGGCCGTATCGCCGACCTGTTCGGCCGCAAGACCGCCTTCCTCGTCGGCGTGGTCGGCTTCGCCGGAGTCTCCGCGCTCGGCGGTGCCGCGAACGGATTCGGGATGCTGGTCACCGCGCGCGCCCTGCAGGGAGCCTTCGGCGCGCTGCTCGCCCCGGCCGCGCTCTCCCTGCTCAACACCACGTTCACCGACGCCAAGGAGCGCGCGCGGGCGTTCAGCGTCTACGGCGCCATCGCCGGTGCCGGCGGCGCGGTGGGCCTGCTGCTCGGCGGCGTACTGACCGACGCGTTCGACTGGCGCTGGACGCTGTACGTGAACGTGCTGATCGCCGTCGTGGCCTTCGTCGGCGGCTGGGTGCTGCTGACCAACCACCGCGACGCCCGGAGCGCCACGCTGGACGTGCCGGGCACGGTGCTCGTCGCCGCCGGTCTCTTCTCCCTCGTCTACGGCTTCTCCAACGCCGAGACGCACGACTGGGGTTCACCGCTGACCTGGGGCTTCCTGATCGCCGGCGGCCTGCTGCTGGCGGCCTTCACCTGGTGGCAGAACCGGGCCGCGCACCCGCTGCTGCCGCTGCGCATCCTGCTCGACCGCAACCGCGCCGCGTCGTTCCTCGCCGTGCTGATCTCCGCCGGCGGCATGTTCGGCGTCTTCCTCTTCCTCACCTACTACCTCCAGCTGAACCTCGGCTTCAGCCCGACCAGGACCGGCGTGGCGTTCCTGCCGATGGTCGGCGCGCTGATGGTGGCGGCGCAGCTCGGCACCACGGTGCTGGTACCGCGGATCGGGCCGAAGACGGTCGTGCCGCTGGGCTTCGCGATCGCAGCGGCCGGCATGGCCTGGCTGGCCGGGATCGACCTCGGCTCGACCTACGCGGGCGCGGTGCTGCCGCAGCTCGTCATCATCGGCGCGGGCCTCGGCCTGGTGATGCCGGCGGCCATGCAGCTGGCCACCGGCGGAGTGGCCGCCGAGGACGCGGGCGTCGCCTCGGCGACGGTCAACGCCATGCAGCAGGTGGGCGGTTCGATCGGCACGGCGCTGCTCAACACGCTGGCCGCGAGCGCCGCCACCCACTACCTGGTCGGCAGGAACCCCGCCGACAAGCTGGCCCGGGCCCAGGCGACGATCGAGAGCTACACCACCGCCTTCTGGTGGTCGGCGGGTCTGTTCGCCGCCGGCGCGGTGATCGCGTTCCTGCTCTACCGCCGCGGGCTTCCCGAGCAGCACGAGGACACCGCACCCGTCGTCCACATGTGATCCGGGGGACCTGAGCCGCACCGGTCCGAGGGGCCGCCGTCCGCAGGGAGACGGCGGCCCCTCTCCCCTGTCCGGCGCCCCGGCGCAGTTCTGCCGGTTCACCTCGGCACCCACGGCGCGCGTGCGCGCGTGCGCAGCGGGGTACCCACCGGGCCATGAGAACAAGCATCGTGGACGTGGGATCGAACACGGTCCGGCTGGTGGTGGCGGACGCCGAGGGCGGGGTGCCGCTGCCGGTGCACACCGCGAAGTGGCGGCTGCGGCTGAGCGAGCAGGTGAAGCCGGGCGGCGCCCTCCCCGAAGAGGCGGTGCGGCGGCTGGTCACGGCGGTCGCGGAGGCGAGCCGGACCGCGACCCGCTGGGGTGCCGCCGGTCCGCTGGCCTTCGCGACCGCCGTGGTGCGGGCCGCGCCGAACCGCCGGGACGTACTGCGCACCGTCCGCGCGCGGACCGGGATCGCGCTGTGCACCCTGCCGGGCGAGCTGGAGGCCGAGCTGACGTTCCTGGGGGCACGGCGCTGGATGGGCTGGCGGTCGGGACCGCTGGCCCTGCTGGACATCGGGGGCGGCTCCCTCGAAGTGGCCTTCGGACGCGGCCGCCTGCCCGACTTCGTGGCCTCGCTGCCGCTCGGCGCGGGACGGCTGACCCATGAGTTCTTCCCCGACGACCGGCCGCCCACCCCGGACCAGGTGCGGGCGCTGCGCCGCGCGGTCCGGCACCAACTGCGCGACGTGGCGGCGCGGATCCGCTGGGAGGGGCCGCGCACCGCGGTCGTCACGTCTCGTACGTTCCAGCAGCTGGGGCGGTTGTGCGGGGCGGCGCCCGGGCGCCACGGCCCGTTCGAGGAGCGGCAGTTGCGCCGCGCGGACCTGCGGGACGCGGTCGGCCGGCTGGCCGCCCTGCCGGTCGCCGAACGCGCCGGGCTGCCCGGCATCTCCGCACCGCGCGCCCGGCAGAGCCTGGCCGGGGCGGTGGTCGGGCACACCGCGCTGAAGCTGGCGGGCCTGAAGACGGTGAGCATCTGCCCCTGGGCGATCCGCGAGGGCGTGCTGCTGCGCCACATCGAGGACGGGCCGTCCTGGTGGGCGGAGATCACCCGGGCCGGCGAGACACCCACGCCCCCGGACCCGGTGCGACTGCTCCAGCTGGCGGCCGCGACCACCTGAACCGGGCAGGGGCCCCGGGACGCAAAGGGCCGAGGAGGCAGGCCGGCGGCATCGGCCTGGCGGCCGCGGAGTCCGTCCCGGAGCGCCTCCGCGCGGCGACCGTACGGCCACGCGCGGACGCGCTGGTGGACCTGCGCGCGGTGGAGTGCATCGACCGCGCGGGACCGCGCGTGCCGTGCCGGGGCGGGACGCGGGCCGGGGGGCGCGGCGGCCGGCTGCGCCTGGTCTCCGAGGCGCCCCACGTCCTCCGTCTGCCGCCCGGTGCGGGCCTGGTGAAAACGCTTCCGCCCCTCCCCGCACTCCCCGGGGAGGGGCGGACATGCTCCAGGAAGCCGGCGGGCGGCCCCACTCCGCCCTGCCGACCCCTGGTACGAGATCGCCGGGTACCTCGCGACAAGGGACTCGCACTCCCCAACTGCGGGCCGCTTCAGATGCGCGGCGGCACTCCGCGATCCCGGTCCATCAGAACGTGAAGACGCTGCTGAGATAGGAGTTCTTCACGCACGAGTTGGCGAAGGTCTGCTCGTAGGAGACACGTTTGCCCCGCCAGACGCCGTCCACCGTCACCACGACCGGGTCGTACTGCTTGGTGCACAGCACGTCGTCTCTCGCCGTGAGGGCGGTGATGTCGCCTCCCACGCCGCGCAGTTCGGCACAGGCCTGGACCGGCGCCGGATGGGTGCCGGTGGCCGTCGGGGCGCACGACAGGGTGACGGCGCGCAGCGGCGTCGCGGTGGCGGCGCTGTCGCCGTGGCCGAAGGTGAGCACCAGGGCCGAGGGGGCGTAGAGCGAGCCGGCGACGGGGGCCGGGTCGGCGAGGGCGGCGCCGGTGAGGGGTCCGCAGACGGCGGTGGCCGTGAGAGCGAGGGTCGTTGCCCAGCGCGCGGTGTTCCGCATCGTGTGCATCCTTCCGCTGGATTCGAGGGTGTGCCGGACGCTTCCGGATGGGTGCCGGACCGGCGAGCGCGAGTCTGCCGACTCCGGCGCGGAAAAACACCTCGACCCCACGCGTTTGAGTAACCTTCTGTATTCAATCAGTGGCGCGAAGTTACGGAATTCGAACGCACAAACCCCGGAACTGAGCGGCCCTTGATCGCCCGAAGCAGCCAACTGGCCGGATTCGGGCGCTTGGTTAATAGGCCTGAAACATTCCGGTTGAGCTGTCGACCGACCCCGCCCCGCCCTCTTGCGTTCATGGCGCGTACGAGTAATCGTCATTACATGATTACCACAGAGCAGCGAGAGAAGCTGCGCGGCTGGTTCGCCGGCCGCGTGCCCGAGGACCTCTTCGAGGAGCTGACCGAGCTCACGGTCGACCGCGAGGAGATCACCGTGATCGGCCGCATCCCCGCGCCCCGGCTCGCCGACGACGCCTCGGACGCCGAGCGGGAGGCCGCGGCGCGGGGCAGGATCCAGGAGTTCCGGGAGCGCACCAGGGACGCACGCGTGGAAGTGGCGCGCGAGGCCGAGCACCGCTTCCGGCGCAAGGTCTCCTGGGGCGTGGAGTGCGGCGGCGAGCGCGCCCTGTTCACCCACGTCGCCGCACCGGTGATGACGCGGCTGCGCCAGCCCGAGCGCCAGGTGCTCGACACCCTGATGGCGGGCGGTGTCGCCCGCAGCCGCAGCGACGCCCTCGCCTGGTGCGTGCGCCTGGTCCAGCGGCACACCGACGACTGGCTCGCCGAACTGCGGGACTCCCTGGAACACGTCCAGCGGGTGCGGGCCCAGGGCCCGGACACCGAGCCGGAGGACGCCGCACCGGAGGCCCTGCCGGACGAGGGGTGAGGGAGCCGTCGCACGCATGCGGCGCCGAGGGCGGACGAGCGGACGGCGGGGGAACCGTGCACCGGTGCGGGGGGCGTCGGCCCGCCGGGACCGGGCGCCGGAGAACCGGGGAAGGGGCGTTGTCGTACCCCTCGGCTACATTGCGGCCATGACTCACTTCGTACTGGTGGCCGGTGCCTGGCTCGGCGCATGGGCGTGGGACGAGGTGGCGGCCGGGCTGCGGTCCGCCGGGGACGAGGCCCATCCCCTGACGCTGACGGGGCTCGCCGAGAAACGGGGACGTGCGGCGGGCCTGCAGACGCACGTCCAGGACGTCGTTGACGAGGTCGAGCGCCTCGACCCGCACGAGGTGGTGCTGGTCGGGCACAGCTACGCGGGCATCCCCGTGGGGCAGGCGGCGGAGCGGATCGGCGGCCGGCTCGGGCGGGTGGTGTACGTCGACGCGAGCGTCCCCCGCGACGGAGCCTGCTTCCTGTCGGGCTGGCCCAGCGACCAGGTACGCCGGTCCATCGCCCGGAACGACGGATTCTGGCCACCGCTCGACGCCGCGGAGTTCGCCGGGCAGGGACTCACCGACGAGCAGATCGCGCGCATCGTGTCCGCCGGCACACCGCACCCCGGCGCCTCGCTCACCGAACCGGCCCGGCTGACCCACTCCCCCGCCGAACTGCCGACGACCTACGTCAAGTGCCTGCTGGACGGCCCCGAGCCGAGCGCCGAGGTGGCCGCGCTCCTCACGAGCGAGCGATGGCGGCCGGCCGAGCTGGACACCGGCCACTGGCCGATGTTCTCGCAGCCTCGCGAACTCGTCCGCATCCTGCGCGAATCGGCCGTCTGACCCCGCGTTTCCGCCCTGTCTACCCGCCGGTATGGTCGGCGTGCAGCGCGTTCTCAGCGACGAGAGGCGGGACCACCCCATGGCCAGGCACTGGGCGGACTTCCAGTACGAGATCTATCTCAACGGGATGACCGGCGCCGTTCCGCGGCTGCCCACGGATCTGACCCGGCTGGAGGAGCTGACCGAGCGGCGTCTCGGTCCCGGGCCCGTCGGCTATGTCGCGGGCAGCGCGGGCGACGGCAGCACGGCGCGCGCGAACCGGGCCGCGCTCGAGCGGCGCCGGATCGTGCCGCGGATGCTGCGGGACGTGCACGAGCGGGACCTGTCGGTGGAGGTGCTGGGCCGGGCCCTGCCCGCCCCGCTGGCGCTGGCACCCGTCGGCGTGCTGTCGATCATGCACCCGGACGCCGAGCCGGCCGCCGCCCGGGCCGCCGCCGCGCAGGGAGTGCCGTACATCCTGTCCTCCGCCTCCAGCACGCCGATGGAGCAGGTCGCGGAGGCCATGGGGGACGGCGAGCGCTGGTTCCAGCTGTACTGGCCCAAGGACGTCGAGGTGGCCCGCAGCTTCCTCGGCCGGGCCCGGGCGGCCGGGTTCACCGCGCTGGTCGTCACCCTCGACACCCCGCTGCTGTCCTGGCGCCCCCGCGACCTGGACCAGGCCTATCTCCCCTTCCTGCACGGGGTGGGCACCGCCAACTACTTCTCCGACCCGGCCTTCCAGGCCGGCCTCGCCAAGCCGGTCCACGAGGACCCGAACGCGGCTGTGATGCACTTCGTCGGCATGTTCTCCGACCCCGGCAAGAGCTGGCCCGACCTGGCCTTCCTGCGGGAGAACTGGGACGGCCCGATCGTCCTGAAGGGCATCCTGCACCCCGACGACGCCCGGCTCGCCGCCGACGCCGGGATGGACGGCGTCGTCGTCTCCAACCACGGCGGCCGTCAGGTGGCCGGTGCCGTCGCGGCCGCGGACGCGCTGCCCCGGGTCGCGGAGGCGGCCGGCGACCGGCTCACCGTGCTCTTCGACAGCGGCGTGCGCACCGGCGACGACGTCTTCAAGGCCCTCGCGCTCGGCGCGCAGGCGGTGCTGCTCGGGCGGCCGTACGTGTACGGTCTCGGGCTCGACGGGCAAGCGGGCGTCGAGCATGTGATCCGTTGCCTGCTGGCCGAGTTGGACCTCACGCTCGCCCTGTCCGGGCACGCCACCCCCGCCACGCCCGGCCCCGCCGACCTCGTCGAGGAATCCGCATGACCACCGCCCCGCAGAACGTGCTCGCCGTCATCGCCCCGCACGTCGGCGGCCGCACCGCCGGTGCCGGGCTCGCCACCCTCTTCCCCGCCGAGGCGCACGTCACCGTCGTCGAGACGGCCGAAGAGGACCCGGCGGCCCTGCGCGGGGCGCACGTGATCATCACCGCGCTCGCGCCCGTGGGCGCCGAGCACCTGGCCGCCGCACCGGACCTGAGGCTGGTGCAGTGCGCGAGCCACGGCTTCGACTACGTCGACGTGGACACCGCCCGTGCCCGCGGGGTGAACGTGGCCAACATCGGCTCCAGCGGCGCCGAGTCGCAGAACGTGGCCGAGCAGACCTTCGCCCTGATGCTCGCGCTGGCCAAGCAGCTGATCCCGGCGCACACCGCGCTCGTCGGCGCCGACTGGGCGCTCCCCCGCCTCCAGCGCTCCCTGACCGAGCTGTGCGGCAAGACGCTGGGCATCGTCGGACTCGGCACCATCGGGCGGGAAGTCGCCCGCCGCGCGGTCGCGTTCGACATGAGCGTCGTCTACGCCGGCCGCCGCAGGCTGCCCGAGGAGACGGAGGCCCGGCTGGGCGGCGCGCGCCACGTTCCGCTCGACGAACTGCTGCGCACGGCCGACTACGTCTCCCTGCACGCTCCGCTCACCGACGGGACCCGGGGCCTGCTCGACGCCGAACGGCTCGCGCTGCTCAAGCCGACGGCGTTCGTCGTCAACACGGCGCGGGGGGCCCTGATCGACCAGGACGCCCTCGCGGACGCGCTGGAGAAGGGCGCCCTGGCCGGAGCGGGCATCGACGTCTTCGACCCCGAACCGCCCACCCCGGCCCTGCGCCTGCTCAGGGCGCCGAACGTGGTGCTCTCCCCGCACGTCGGCGGCGTCACCCGGGAGACGCTGATCCGCATCGCACTGGCCGCCGTGCAGAACGTGACCGGGTACCTGGCGGGCGGGGAGCCGCAGGACGTCGTGAACTGACCGCGCTCACCGCCGAGCGCCGAGCGCGCTCACCGGGGCGGGCGCACCCCGGTCACGAGATCCGCTCCGCCAGCTCGGCCGGCCGCACCGCCGGAGTGCGGGTCCCGGTGATCGACAGGGAGCCCGGGCCGGCCGACGCCGTGGGATCGGCCAGCCAGCGCTGCGCCGGGGAGTGGTCGCGCACCTTGACGACGATGTCCGCGCCCGGTTGCGCGGCGGTGGAGGCGAGGGCGAGCTGCTCGTCCCAGCGGGGCAGCAGCTCCCCCTGCACGGTGAGGTCGTAGCGCACGTCGTTGCCCCGTCCGCCCTGCTCGCCGGCGCACGTGCCGAGGACGACCACGCCCGCGTCCACGTGCGAGTCCAGGCACAGCGTGGCATCGGCCGCGCTCCGGAGCAGTCCGTCGCTGTCGTACGACCACAGCTGGGTGGGGACGTTCGCACACGTCGCCAGTTCGGCCGCGGCCCCCGCCCGCACCGTGCCCCTGATGTCGAGGCAGAGCCCGGCGCCGGCGTTGCGCAGCCTGGACTGCCCCGGTATCGCGGGGAGCTGGGCCGTACCGGGCGACGACTGCGCGGTCGCGCCCGGCGCGGAGGCGCCGCCCGCGCCCTTGGACGTGGCCGGGCCGACGCCGTCGTCGGACGAGAACAGGCCGGTCATGAACGCCGTCACGAGCAGCCCCGCGGAGACGACGCCGACTCCGGTCAGCAGTACCCGCGCATTCCCCGGCAGGCCCGGAGGCCGGCGGACGGCCAGGGGGAGACGGGGCAGGACGCGCGAGCGCCGGCCGCCGTGCCGCGCGGTGCCGCGCGTACGCACGGCCTGACCGGCGCGGCCTGGGCGGGATTCGAGGTAGCGGCGGGCACCCCAGCCGAGCACGGCCTCGGCGAGGAGCACGCCCAACCCGCCCTCGAAATGGCCCAGTTGTTCGGCGGCGAAACGGCAGTAGCGGCACTGCGTCAAGTGCTGCTGGACATCCGGCAGCAGGGCCCCGCCGCGGCGAATGGGGACGTCGAGGAGGCGGTTGTAGAACCGGCAATCCTTGCTCGGCGCGAGTTCCCGGTGCGCCTGCACACAGCCTTCGCGGAATTTGTCACGCGCCTGTTCGAGCGCGGCCGACGCGGTCTCGGTGTCCATACCGAGCAGCGCGGCCGGAACGGCAATCGGCTCCGCCTCGACCTCGACGTGCCAGAGCAAACACCGGGAGAGTCCGGGAAGACCGAGGAATGAACGCTCGGCCAGCTTGCGATTTTCGGGTGTCATGGACTTCGCCGACCGCATACCGCGGCCGCCGGCGGGTTTCTGCAACTCCGGCAGAACACCGGATATTCGCTCCTGCGCGGACCACACGCGAACGGTCTCCCGCACGGCCACGAGCAGCCGGGGGCGCACCGCGAGCGCGGGTTCGCCCAGCGCCAGCCGGTCGAGGACCTGGTGGAAGGCCGCCGACGTCACCATGGAGGCGACCTCGGCCGTGGAGGCGAGGCAGATGGCCGCGTAGTCGCGGGCGGGCTGCCAGTGCCGCGCCATGAGCAGCGCGACGGTCTGGGCGACCTCGCCGTCGGGACGGCCCCTCAGCCGGGCGGCGAGGTTCTCGTCGGATTCTCCGGGAACCCCACCGGCCGGCGGGTAAGGGGGGCGAGGTGGGCGGGGGGTGGGCACTGAGCGGATTCCTTCCCACGCGCAGGGGACACACAGGAGGGCGTGAATTCAGGTATGTCCATTCGACCCGGTTTCCGATAGGGCGATCGCCACCCGGCCATGACACCCCTCGCACGGGTAGTTCACCCTGGCACAGGACGCTCATGACCAACAAGGCACTTGGGCAACATCCGCATCTTTGAAAGATGGTCAGATTCGGCGGCAACTCACCCCGGCCCCATGAGCTTTCGACATTCCATGCGCCCCGTGTGAATCAGGCGCACGCGCCGGAGCACTGCGCACGCTCCCGGCGTGCGCCACCCCGTAGTGGACTGTGTACCGGCCCTTCTCGGAGGCCCTGCGCAGGACGGCGGCTCTCCTGCGCAACACGGGCCGCCGGCCTTGTTCCTCCCGCCCTCGGCCGGCGGCCCCGGGGGGCGGCGGGTGGCACCGGCACGGTCGGCGGCCCTCAGATCTGCCAGGCGCGCAGCCGGTCGGCGGCGCCGTAGACGTCGGTCTTGGCGGACATCAGATCGCGCGCCAGGTCGACCAGGGCGCCGTAGGGCGGGTCGATGCCGACGCCGCTGACGAACATGTAGGCCACGGCGGTGGCGCAGGCGAAGCGGGCGTTGGCCGACGGCAGGGGCCGCAGCAGGGCGAGGGTGTGCAGCAGGGCGGCGGCGCGCCAGGCGGGGTCGGAGTCCACGCCGAGGCGCGGCGGGTCGACCCGGTGGCGGGCGACGGCGGCGACCAGGGCGGAGAAGTCGTTGACGGTCGGCTGGTCCGGCAGGACCTCTTCATGGCGCTGGAGCAGCCAGGGCACGTCGATGTGGATGACGGGTGCCATCGGTCAGGCGACCCGCCCCTCGCCGGTGTGGGCCGGTTCGTCGTCCGGGAAGGCGGCCGCGAACTCGTCGGCGTGGGAGGCGAAGAAGCGGCGGAAGGCCTCCGCTCCTTCCTGCAGGGCGCGGTGGCGGGCTATGTCCGCCGCGGCGGCCTCGCGTACGAGCGCTTTCATCGACGTACCGCGTTCCTTGGCGATCTGCCGCAGGTCCTCAAGTTCGCGATCGCTGAACTCGACATTCAGGGCTGGCATGCCTTCACCGTACCGCCGGGGTACTTACTCGTAAATATCCGCTGGTCGAAGCCCTTTCTCCCGGTACCCGACGGCCTCGGCGACGATGCAGGACCAGGTCCGATATCCGCCGGTTCCGGGCCGCGCCGCGCAGCAGACTGAAGCCATGAAGACCTACACGACGTACACCACGACCGACAGCCCGGTGGGTGAACTGCTGCTGGTGGGCGACGGGTCGGCACTGACGTCGCTCTCCCTGCCGGGACAGCGCACCGCACCCGTCGTCCGCTCCGGGTGGCGGCGCGACGCCGGGGCGTTCGGCGAGGCGCGCCGCCGGCTCGCCGCCTACTTCGAGGGCCGGCTCCCGCGCTTCGCGCTGGACCTCGCGCCCGAGGGGACGCCGTTCCAGCAGCGGGTGTGGCGGGCACTCGACGAGATCCCGTACGGCACCACGACGACCTACGGCGAGCTCGCCGCGCGGCTGGACGTGCCGCGCGCCGAGATCCGGGCCGTGGGTGCCGCGATCGGCGCCAATCCGCTGCTGATCGTCCGCCCCTGCCACCGGGTGATCGGCGCCGACGGCTCGATGCGCGGGTACGCGGGCGGCGTCGAGCGGAAGGTGCGGCTGCTGACGCACGAGGGCGCGCTGCAGCAGATGCTCGCCTGAGGCGGGCCGCGCGACGGAAGGAGACGCCATGACGCTCACCCCGGATCAGGCGCGCGAGCGGGCCGCGGACACCGACTGGGCGGCGCTGGCCGCCGAGCTGGACGTCCACGGCAGCGCGCCGACCGGACCGCTGCTGACGCCCGCCGAGTGCCGTGACCTGGCCGCGCTGTACGAGAAGCCGGAGCTGTTCCGGACCACGGTCGACATGGCACGGCACCGCTTCGGCTCCGGCGAGTACCGCTACTTCACCCATGAGCTGCCGGCCGCCGTGTCGGCGCTGCGCGCCGCCCTCTACCCGCGCCTGCTGCCCGTCGCGCGGGACTGGGCGGCCCGGCTCGGCCGCCCGGCACCCTGGCCGGACTCCCTGCAGGACTGGCTGGCGGCATGCCACGCGGCCGGGCAGGACCGCTCGGCACAGATCCTGCTGCGCTACGGCGAGGGCGACTGGAACGCCCTGCACCGGGACGTCTTCGGCGCCATGCTCTTCCCGCTCCAGGTGGTCGTCGGTCTCGACGCGTACGGCGGCGACTACACCGGCGGCGAGTTCCTGATGGTCGAGCAGCGGCCACGGGCCCAGTCCCGGGGCACGGCGACCGCGCTGCGGCAGGGGCACGGGCTGGTCTTCACCACCCGGGACCGGCCGGTGCGCACCCGGCGCGGCTGGTCCGCCGGAGCGATGCGGCACGGCGTGAGCACCGTCCGCTCCGGCCGCCGGCACTGCCTGGGCATCGTCTTCCACGACGCGTCCTGACCCCGCCGGGCCTCGGGGCCTAGGCCGGTGCCCACAGCCCCTTGCGCCGGTAACTCGACTGCCAGAAGAGGCGGTTGAGCACGCGAACGGGCGGCGGCAGGGCGCCCAGGAAGGCGCTGCGGTCCGCCGCCGGGGCTCCGTCGACGATCCACGGCACGAACAGCGCGGCGCCGCGCAGCCCCTGGGTCTCGCGCATCCGTCCGGTGAATCCGGCCCAGTCGGCGGGGGTCAGCGCGTCCTGCATCAGCGGCAGGGCACTGTCCTCCTCGTGCTTGAGATGGTCGTCGAGGGTGGCCCCCAGCGCCCGTACGAGATCGGGCAGTTCGGGTGCGCGGTCGGCCAGCGCGCCGTCGACCGCCGCGAGCAGGGGGTCGATACGGGAGTGTTCGGCCTCCATCTCGTCGAGCAGGGCGAGATCACGCCGGCGTCCGGCGACGCGCTCCCGCAGCCGCGGCCACAGCTCGCGGTCCTCGGCGGTGTGGTGGATGTGCAGCTGGTGCTTGAAGTTCTCCCAGCCGGCGCGGACCGGCGGTGTGGCGGCCCGCCCCTCGGCGACGGCGTCCGCGAGCCGCTCCAGGTCGCGCCGGAACGCGTCATGGGAGGCGTACATCGGCGTGAAGTCGATCGTCTTGTGCTTACTGTCGGTCATCGCGTGACTTCTTCCGGTTCGGGTCTCTCACTCCCGTTCAAGAGGGCGGCACGTCGGACGACTGTGACGTGGTCGGGATTCGCTGAGACGTACGTCACATTCCGGCCGTGCGATGTCACAATCCGGCCCCTCTCCGGCCTCGGAGTAGTGAGCGCGTCACTGGGGAGGCCCACGTATGTCCGAGAGCTCTGTCGACGAGGCGACCGACGTCTTCATGGACCATCGCGAGCTGCTGTTCGGTCTCGTCTACAACATGCTGGGCAGCGTCGCCGACACGGAGGACGTGCTGCAGGAGACCTGGCTGTCGTGGACGGGCCGGGGCACCGCCGGGGTCGCGAACCCGCGCGCGTACCTGGTCCGCATCGCCGTCAACCACGCCCTGCAGCGCCGTACCTCGGTGGCCCGGCGGCGCGAGACCTACGTCGGCCCGTGGCTGCCCGAGCCGCTGGTCGCCGAGGAGACGGACGCCGGCGATCCGGCCGTACGCACCGAGTCCGTGTCCCTGGCGATGCTGGTGGTCCTGGAGTCGCTGACCCCCCTCGAACGCGCGGTGTTCGTGCTGAACGAGGTGTTCGGGTACGCCCACACCGAGATCGCGGAGATCATCGACCGCTCCCCCGCCGCCGTACGCCAGCTCGCGCACCGTGCGCGCGAGCATGTGCACGCCCGGCGGCCGCGCTACCGGGCGCATCCGCGGGTGCGGCGGGAGGCGACCGAGCGGTTCGTGCGGGCCGCGCTGGGCGGGGACATCGGGGAGCTGATGGAGATCCTGGCGCCGGACGTGACGGTGTGGACGGACGGGGGCGGCGTCCGCAAGCCGGCGGGGCTGCGCCCGGTGCACGGCCGCGACAAGGCGGTCCGGCTGATCAGGGGCTACGCCAACCGGGGCGGGGGCCGGCAGCACGAGCTCGAGCTGCGCTACCGCCGCGTCAACGGCGACGACGCGGCGGTGCTCTTCGACGGCGAGTCCCCGTACGCCGTCATGGTCATGGACCTCACGCCCGAGGGCGACCAGGTCAGCGGGATCTACATCGTCACCAACCCCGACAAGCTCACGCACGTGCACAAGGAGGAGGAGTGAGCGCCACCACAACGCCCGGCCGGGGCGAACGGGTCGCCGACTGGCTCGACGGCCGCCTCGGCATCCACTCGCTCGGCCGCACGTATCTGCGCAAGGTCTTCCCCGACCACTGGTCGTTCCTGCTGGGCGAGATATGCCTCTACAGCTTCGTGGTGCTGATCCTGACCGGCGTCTACCTCACGCTCTTCTTCCACCCGTCGATGAACGAGGTGACGTACCACGGCAGTTACGTCCCGCTCAACGGCGTGCGGATGTCGGAGGCGTACGCCTCCACGCTCGACATCAGCTTCGACGTGCGCGGCGGACTGCTGGTGCGGCAGCTGCACCACTGGGCGGCGCTGGTCTTCGTCGCCGCGATGGTCACGCACATGATGCGGCACTTCTTCACCGGCTCGTTCCGCAAGCCCCGTGAGATCAACTGGCTGTTCGGCTGGACCCTGCTGTTCCTGGGCCTGTTCGAGGGCCTGTTCGGCTACTCGCTCCCCGACGACCTGCTGTCGGGGACGGGTCTGCGCTTCGTCAACGGCGCCCTGCTGTCGGTGCCGATCGTGGGGACGTACCTCTCGATGTTCCTGTTCGGCGGGGAGTTCCCCGGCCACGACATCGTGGCCCGCTTCTACTCGCTGCACATCCTGCTGATCCCGGGCATCATGGCGGCCCTCGTCGTCACGCACGTCCTGCTGGTCGTGTACCACAAGCACACGCAGTTCGCGGGCCCGGGACGGACCGGGCGCAACGTGATCGGCGCCCCGTTCTACCCCGTGTACCTGGCGAAGGCCGGCGGCTTCTTCTTCCTGGTCTTCGGCACCCTCTCGATCGTCGCCGCGGTGGCGTCGATCAACCCGGTCTGGGTCTACGGCCCCTTCCGCCCCGACCAGGTCTCCACCGGGGCGCAGCCCGACTGGTACCTGGGCTTCGCGGAGGGGTTGGTGCGCGTGATGCCGGGGTGGGAGGTCACCCTGTGGGGCCACACCCTGGTGCTCGGCGTGCTGATCCCCGTCGTGGTCTTCCCGCTGCTCCTGGTCTTCATCGGGGTCTACCCGTTCCTGGAGGCCCGGGTGACCCGCGACCGGCGTGAGCACCACCTGCTGGACCGCCCGCGCAACCGGCCGGTCCGCACCGCGAGCGGCGCGTCCTGGATCAGCCTCTACCTGATCCTGCTGGCGGGCGGCGGCAACGACATCGTGGCGACCCGGCTGCACCTGTCGATCAACACGGTCACCTGGCTGGTCCGCGTCGCGGTGTTCGCCGTGCCGGTGCTCGTCTTCGTCGCCACCCGCCGTATCTGTCTGGGTCTCCAGCTCCGCGACCGGGAGCTGGTGCTGCACGGCCGGGAGACCGGCGTGATCAAGCGGCTGCCGCACGGGGAGTACGTCGAGGTGCACCAGCCGCTCGACCAGGCCGAGTTGCACACCCTGACCGCGCATCTGCGCGACCGGGGTGAGCTGGTGGAGCGTGAGCCTCAGTCCTGATCCGCCACGAAGGACGCCATCCGGGCCAGGGCCGCGTTCCAGTTGATCGCGGTCTCGTTGGTCGACCAGGACTGGATGTCGTCGATGTAGCAGAACTGGCCGACGCAGCCCTGGAGTCTGCTCTGTGCGTAGGGGTCCTGGATGGAGGAGTTCGGGCCGCCCGCGAGGGTCCCGTGCGGCGGGTTCGGGAGGTTCGGGTCGAGCTCGTGGGCGTACCAGCGGCTGTGCTCGTTGTGCGAGTCGACCTCGCCGTAGCCGGTGACGTACGAGATGTTGAGCGCGTTGCGGCCGAGGATGTAGTCCATGCTCTGCACCGCGCCGTCACGGTAACGGGAGGAGCCCGTGATGTCGTACGCCGTCGCGAGGACGACCGCGTTGTTGAGGACCTGGTGGCTGGAGCCCCAGTCGTAGACGTTGCCGTCGGGGGCGTAGGGCATGCCGTAGGGCTGCGACTTCAGCGTCGCCAGGTAGTGGTCCGCGCCCTCGACCACCGTCCGGCGCACCTTGTCCCGTCCGGGCAGCCTGCTCGGCACGGTCGCCAGGTCCAGGCGCCCGGCGGCCGCCGTCCGGCCCCAGTCGAAGCCGAGCGGCCCGAAGATGTCGGCGGTGTTCACGGGTGAGGCGGTCACGTAGTGCGCGAACTGCCGCTCCCCCGTGGTGAGATACAGCTCCGCGGCGGCCCAGTAGAACTCGTCGGTGGCGTCGGTGTCGTCGTAGGTGCCGCCGCCGGTGCCGTCGCTGGGCGAGGCGTACATGTCGGGGTGGGCAAGCGCCGCCGACCATGCCTTGCGGGCGGCGGTCAGGGCCCTGGCCGCGAAGGCGCGGTCGTAGGGCCGGTAGAGGCGGGCCGCCTGGGCGGCCGTCGCCGCGAGGTTGAGGGTCGCCTGGGTGGACGGCGGGTGCAGTTCGCGCTTCTGCGGGTCCTCGCTCGGCAGCAGGGGCAGACCGGTCCACTGCTCGTCGTGGATCTTGTGGTGTGCCATGCCGGCCAGCGGCTGCCCGTCGGGCACCTGCATCTTGAGCAGGAACTCCAGCTCCCAGCGGGCCTCGTCGAGGATGTCGGGCACCTTGTTGCCGCTCTCGGGAATGGCGAGCGTGCCGTCCCTCAGCCTGTCCGACTCGCCCGTGCGGGCCAGCCGTTCGCGCTCGTACGTACTCAGCAGCTCCCAGGTGGCGATGCCGCCGTTGACGACGTACTTGCCGTGGTCGCCCGCGTCGTACCAGCCGCCGGTGACGTCCAGCCGGTAGTCGCACACCCCGGGCTGGCAGGGGACGTCGGAGTCGCCCTGGTTCGGCGCGACGTCGACGTGCCCGGCCGCCCGGCCGTAGCCCGGCCGCAGGTCGTCGCGGATCGCGATGCCGCTGCGCTGGGTGTAGTAGTACTTGAGCGAGTCGAGCCGCAGCCGCTCGTAGGCGCTCGTGCCGATGTCGAAGGGCCTGCTGGTCTCGCCGTCGGCGACCAGCGTGAAGCCCCGGCCCGCCCGGTGGTAGGCGCCGAAGTCGACCGAGTGGACGTTCTGCCCGGAGGACACGTCGACCCCGCGCGGCACGGTCCAGCCGTGCGCGACCGTCGCACCACCGGCGTTCCTCAGCCGCCAGGGCAGCTTCGCGGTGGCATCGGTGACGAGCGTGGCGTTCTTCGGCCCCGAGGGCAGGTAGGCGACCTGGTTGACGCGCACCCGCGGCCCGGTGTCCGGCGTGTAGACCTCGGGCGGCACGCCGCCCAGCAGCGACACGTCGTCCAGGCACATCCGCCAGCCGTCCGCGCTGCCGCCGGCCTGGAGGGCGACCTGGCCCTGGGCGGTGTCGACGGGCGAGGTGAAGGTGTACGTGTAGGTGTCGCCGGACACGGAGAGCTGCGGGCTCACCTCGAAGTAGGTTTCGTAGGGCGCCACTTGGAGTCCGACGACCGCCCGCACCACGTGGCCCCCGGGCGAGCCGGACGCCTTGAAGCCGAACCGGTACGACTCCCCCTTGACGAGGGTGACGTCGTTCTGGCCGACGGCGGCGTCCCAGCGGTTGGCGGTGCCGCCCGGGACGTCCGCGCAGAGCCCGCCGCCGGAGAGTCCCGCGGTGACGTTGGCGGTCGTCCACCACGGGTCGGTGGTGGTGTCGAACGTGCCGTTCTTCAGCTGCTCGACCTCGTCCGCCGCGGCCGGACCGGCGGGCAGCGCGGTGAGCGCCGCTCCCAGCAGGGCGGCGATGGTCAGCAGCGTGGTTCTGCGTCGTTTCACGTCTGGGCTCCTCGGGCCGAGGGACGGGTGACGCTCGCCGGATGCTGTGGGAGCGCTCCCAGATGCGGACGCAGCACATGTTTGTTGGCGCCATGACACCCGTCAACGGTCCGGACGGGACCGGTTTCCCGTCCGGACCGCGAGGCCTGGTCAGCCGCCGGGCGCCACCAGCTTGCTGATGCGCACCGCCCCGGCCGCCCCGCCCGGGTGGGCACTGGTCAGCGTGAGGCGGAGCCGGGAGCCGCGCACCACGTCGAAGGTGACGACCGTCGGCGCGTCCGAGGCGGTGGCCCAGTCGACCGCCGCCCCGGTCACGGGCACGTACCGCCGGCCGTCCCACACGGCCGCCTCGACGGCCGCGGGCAGGCTGTGCGTCGCGTCCACGGTGAAGGAGATCTCCACCCGGCCGAAGCCGCGGGCCCGCCCGTAGTCCACCGAGACCCAGTCCCTCTCGCGTGCGCCGTTGAAGGCCGGGAGCAGGGCCGTGGCCGCCTTGGAGAAGGCGTTGGACCAGCCGGTGGCCGCGTCGCCGTCGAGCATCGCCGCGGGCAGCGTGTCCGGACGTCCCGAGTAACTGGCGTCCGCGCAGGGGTAGTTCGGGGCGGCCGGGCGGTCCGGCCGGAACGCGGCCGCCGGGGTGGTGGCGGCCGAGCGGGCGTGTGTCGTGCGCACGGTCGCGGTGCCGGTCCGCAGCCCGTCCGCCCGCGCGGTCACCTTCAGGCCGCCGGCCTTCGTGCCGGAGCGCACGATCGCGAGCGCCTTGCCGTGGAAGGCGGTGCGGGTGGTCGCCTGATAGCGCTCGGCGCTCTCCTCCCGGCCGTTGTCGAGGCCGGCGAGCGAGCCGCCCCGCACACCGAACGTGATCAGGTGCTCGGCGTCGGGCACCACCACACCGCGGGCGTCGACCACGTCCGCCGTCACGAAGACCAGCGAACGCCCGTCCGCGGCAAGGGAGTCACGGTCGGCGGTCAGCCGTACGGCGTGCGGCTCGCCCGCCGTGCGCAGCACGTCCGTGGCGACCGCCTTGCCGCCCCGCCGGGCCACCGCCTTCAGCTCACCGGGCTCGAACGGCACCTTCCAGATCAGGTGGAGCTTGCCGGCGCTGCCGTTCGGGCTGGTGTAACTGCCCGGGTAGGGGCCGCTGGTGAAGGTCTTGTCGTCGCCGGTCGCCTCCGTGGTCTCCAGGTACGGACGGCCGTCCGTGGTCCTCTTCGTGTCGAACGTGCGCGTCCCGAGGGACGTCCCGTTGAGGAACAGCTCCACGGTGTCGACGTTGGAGTACGCCCAGACCTCGACCGTCCGCCCGGACGCGTGGTTCCAGCTCATCGGCAGCAGATGGACCATGGGCTCGTCGGTCCACTGGCTCCGGAACAGGTGGTACATGTCCTTGGGGAAGCCCGCGGTGTCGACGGCGCCGAAGAAGGACGCCTTCACCGGGAAGACGTTGTACGGCGTCGGCTCGCCGATGTAGTCGATGCCCGACCACAGGAACTGGCCCGCGAACCACTTCCGGTCCCGGTCCTTCTTGTGCCCGTACTCCCCGCTCATGGTCCAGGAGGCCAGGTTGTTGTCGAACGAGGAGGTCGCGCGCCCGCCCGGGGTGTGGTTCTCCCCGGTGTTGAGGTGCTCGGGCTCCTGGTACGTCGAGCGGGTGGAGGTCTCCGAGGAGGACTCCGACTCGAAGAGGAACAGGTGCGGGTAGGCCGCGTGCAGGGCGTCCACGGACTTGGCGGTGTTGTAGTTCAGGCCGAGCCCGTCGAGCTTGGCGAGCATCAGGTCGGCCGCCGAGCCCTTGGCGGGCAGCGACCGGTACTTGTCCGAGCCGATGACCAGCGGCCGGGTGTCGTCGGCCGCCTTGATCGCGCCGATGACGCGGTCGGCCATCGCGAGGCCCGCGGTGGAGGTGGAGTCGGGAATCTCGTTGCCGATGGACCACAGCACCACGGCGGGCGAGTTGCGGGCCGCTCGCACCATCTCGGTGGCGTCCCTCTCGCACCACTCGTCGAAGAAGCGGCCGTAGTCGTACGTCGTCTTGCCGGTCCGCCAGCAGTCGAACGCCTCCACCATCATCACGATGCCCAGTTCCTCGCAGACCTGGATCATCTGCGGGGAGGGCGGGTTGTGCGAGGTGCGGAAGGCGTTGACGCCCATCGACTTCATGATCGTCATCTGCCGGCGCACGGCGTCGATGCTGATCGCCGCGCCGAGGGCGCCCTGGTCGTGGTGCAGGTCGACGCCCTTGATCTTGCTGTGGACGCCGTTGAGCCGGAAGCCCTCGTCGGGGTCGAAGCGGTAGGTGCGGATGCCGAAGGTGGTGCGGTAGGTGTCGACGCTCCTGCCGCCGACGCGCAGTTCGGTCTCCAGGGTGTAGCGGTGCGGTGCGGCGAAGTCCCACAACCGGGGCCTGGCGACGGTGAGTTCATGGGTCTCGGCCGCCGTGTCCAGGACCGCGGCCGTGCTCGCCGCGCGCGCCACCGTCCGCCCGTCGGGGTCCTTGACCGTCGAGCGGATCTCGACCTGGCCGGCGGCGCCGGACTCGTTGACCACCGAGGTCCGCACCCGGACGACGGCCCGGTCCGTGCCGACGTCCGGTGTCGTGACGTACGTGCCCCAGCGTTCGACGTGCACCGGCTCGGTGACGACCAGGCGGGCCTCGCGGTAGATGCCGCTGCCCGAGTACCAGCGGCTGCTGGGCAGCCGGTTCCGCACCTTGACCGCGATGACGTTCTCGGTGCGGCCGTCGGTGTGCAGCAGGTCGGTGACGTCGAAGGCGAAGCCGGTGTAGCCGTAGGGGTGCCGGCCGGCCTCGGTGCCGTTGCAGTAGACGGAGGAGTCCATGTAGACGCCGTCGAACTCGACCGAGATCCGCCGGCCGGAGAAGGACGGCGGCAGCGTGAACGCGAGGCGGTACCAGCCGAGGCCGCCGGGCAGGTACCCGGTGCCGCCGGTCGTGCCGTGCTCGGTGGTGGGCGTCTGCTCGATGCTCCAGTCATGGGGCACCGCGACCTCGCGCCACGCCGAGTCGTCGTAGCCCGGGTCGGCGGCGCGGGCGTAGGCACCGGTGGGGTCGGTGATGCCGTCCGCGTTGACGAGCGCGAAGCGCCAGCCGTCGCGCAGCGCCACGGTGCGGCGTCCGGATCCGCCCGCCACGGCCTCCGCGGCCCGCGCCACCGGGCTGCCGATCAGCGCTCCCGCGGCCGGCGTGGCCGTGGAGGCGATCAGGACCGATCTTCGCGTCACTGTCATGGAGCTCCCCCTCATCAGGGCCCAGAAGTACTCACGATTGATCACGAACAAACAGATTCTTTCGTCAGGGCGCACGCCGCCGTCAAGGGTCCGGCGCGGTCCGCCTGCTCCGTGGGCCACATCGTCCGGGTATGCGCTTTCTACCGACCCTCCCGGACGGCCCGGGGTCACCGTCCCGCGGAGCCCGCCGCGGCACTAGGCTGGAACTCAAGTGACGCGCTTGTTCACTGTGAGTGTGCGCAATGGAGTGGCGACGATGAGTCCGGTCAATCCCTTCGACGACGCCGCGACGGCGCGCGCCGTCGTCGACGCGGAGGGCACCCTCCTCGGGTGGAACGCCGGCGCCGAGCGCCTGCTGGGCTGGACGGCGGACGACACCGTGGGCCGACCCGCCGCCGAGTTCGTGGTCGGCGGGGCCACCGGCGCGGTCTTCGACACCGAGGGGTCCCGCTGGCACGGCCTGGTCACCCTGCGCCACCAGGACGGCGGCTCCGTCCCCGTCCGGCTGCTGGCCCACCGCACCGAACCCGCGGACGGCGGCCCCGCCGAATGGGTGGTGGTCAGCCCCCTGGAAGGCGACCGGCCGGGTTCGGACGACGATCCGCTGGAGCGGGCCGGGCTGCTCCAGTCGCCGTGCGCCGTCGCCATCTGCGACGACCGGCTGCGGCTGCGCCGGATCAACGACGTCATGGCCGATGTGCTGGGGCTGCCGGAGGAGCAGGTGCGGGGGCTGCGGCTGGCCGAGGTGAGCGGCAGCCCCCGGGGCACCGACATCGAGCGCCATCTGCGCCGGGTCCTGGCCACCGGGCAGGGCCACGACGTGCGGACGTACGTGCCGATCGGCCTCGACGGCCGGCCGAACGTCTGGCTGGCCCGGATGTCCCCGATCACCGACACGGCCGGGGAGGTCCGGGGCGTGTGCGTGGCCGCCCACGACTTCTCCGAGCAGGACCAGGCCCGCGAGCGGCTCCAGCTCGTCAACGAGGCGAGCGTCCGCATCGGCACCACCCTCGACGTCACCCGGACCGCCGAGGAGCTGGCGGAGCTCTTCGTGCCCGCCCTCGCCGACTTCGTCAGCGTGGATCTGCTGGACCCGCAGGACCCGGGCGGCGAGCCGTTCACCGGACCGCCCACCGCCCCGGTGGTCCTGCGCCGCACCGCGCACCTGTCCGTCAACCCCGGCACGCCCGAGGCCGTGGTCGAGATCGGGCACGTGGACCGCTACCCGCCCCCCTCCGCGCAGGCCGATCCGCTGCTGACCGGCCACTCCGTCGTGGCGACGACCGAGGCCGGCGACCTCGCGCGGTGGCTCAGCCGGGACCCTCGACGCCTGGACCGGGTCAAGGAGTACGGCATCCACTCGGCGATGGCCGTGCCGATCCGGGCCCGCGGGCAAACGCTCGGTGTCGCGGTCCTGTGCCGGTTCCGGCGCCAGGAGGCGTTCACACCCGACGACGCGCTGCTGGCCGAGGAGGTGACGGCGCGCGCCGCCGTCTGCATCGACAACGCCCGCCGCTACTCCCGCGAGCGGGAGACCGCCCTCGCGCTGCAGCGCAGCCTGCTGCCCCGCTCACTGCCGGCCACGGCCGCGGTGCACGCCGCCTCCCGCTATCTGCCGGCGGCGCGGGCGGGGGTCGGCGGCGACTGGTTCGACGTGATCCCGCTGTCCGGGATGCGGGTCGCCCTGGTCGTCGGGGACGTCGTCGGGCACGGCATCCAGGCCTCGGCCACCATGGGCCGGCTGCGCACCGCCGTGCGCACCCTCGCCGACATCGACCTGGCGCCCGACGAACTGCTGACGCACCTCGACGACCTGGTGGTGCGGCTGTCCGCGGAGGCCGGGCACGAGGGCAGCCCCGGCGAGGTCGGCGCCACGTGTCTCTACGCCGTCTACGACCCGGTCTCGCGGCGCTGCGCGATGGCCCGGGCCGGGCATCCGCCGCCTGTCGTGGTGCCGCCGGGGGGCGCGCCGCGCCAGGTCGAGCTGCCCGCAGGACCGCCGCTCGGCCTGGGCGGGCTCCCCTTCGAGTCCACCGAGCTCGAACTGCGCGAGGGCAGCGTGCTGAGCTTCTACACGGACGGGCTGATCGAGTCCCGCGAGCGGGACGTGGACGCCAGTCACCGGTTGCTGTGCGAGGCCCTGTCGACGTACTCGGACTCGCTGGACGAGACCTGCGACCGCGTCCTGCACCGGCTGCTGCCGACCGGCGGCGCCCCCGACGACGTGGCCCTGCTGCTCGCGCGCACCCGGGGCCTGCCCTCCTCGCAGGTCGCCACCTGGCACATCCCCGCCGACCCGTCGCTCGTCGCCCCCATCCGCAAGCAGGTGGTCGAGCAGCTGGAGACCTGGGGGCTCCAGGAGGCCACGTTCACGGCCGAGCTGGTGGTCAGCGAGCTGGTCACCAACGCGATCCGGTACGGCGCCCACCCCATCCGGCTGCGGCTGATCCACGACACGGCCACCCTGATCTGCGAGGTGTCGGACACCAGCCACACGGCTCCGCACCTGCGCCGCGCCAAGACCTGGGACGAGGGCGGGCGCGGTCTGCTGCTGGTCGCCCAGCTCACCCAGCGCTGGGGCAGCCGGCACACGGCGGACGGCAAGACGATCTGGTCGGAGATCGCCCTGCTGGACGAGACCTGAGGGCGGCGGCCCACCGCGCCGTCAGGACACCTCCGTCAGCCAGGGCCTGACCTGCTTGCGCGCCTCGTGCAGCCGCGACTTGAACGTCCCCAGCGGGATGCCCGCGCGCTCGGCCGCCTGGGCGTAGTCGAGCTGGCAGATGTCGCGGTAGACCAGCGGCTCCACGAGCTGGGGGTGCTCGCGCTCCAGCCGGTCCAGCGCGTCCAGCAGATCGAGCCGGGAGCCGGCGATGACGCTCGTCGTGCGCGGGTCGACGTGCCGCTCGGTGTCGATCGCCACCGGCTGCTCGGCCGCACGCCGCTTGAGTTCGCGGTACTTCTGGCGGCAGCAGTTGGCGACGACCGTGTAGAGCCAGGTGCTGAAGCGGCTGCGGCCCTGGAAGGTGGTGATCTTCCGGGCGATCTGCAGCAGGACGTCCTGCGCCGCCTCCTCGGCGTCCTCGCGGCAGGGCAGGAAGCGGGCGCAGCGCCGCAGGACCTCCGGTCCGATCGCCTGGAGCAGCTCCTCCAGGGCCGTCGCGTCGCCCGCGGCGGCGCCACGGGCCAGGTCCTCGGTCGGTGCGACCAGGGGCTCTCCTCGGAAACGATCCACGCCCAGGCATGATAGTCGTATGCATTCCGTCGAGCGCATCGGGCGCTACCGCCTCGAACGGCGGCTCGGCACGGGCGCGTTCGGCACGGTCTGGCTGGCCCACGACGACGAGCTCGAGGCGCCGGTGGCGGTCAAGGTGCTCGCCGACAACTGGTCGCACCGGCTCGACGTCCGTGAGCGGTTCCTGTCCGAGGCGCGGATGTTGCGCCGGGCCAATTCGGACCGGATCGTACAGGTCTACGACATCGGTGAACTGCCCGACGGCAGGCCCTACTTCGTGATGGAGTACGCCGACGGCGGCACCCTGGCCGACCTGCGGGCCGGCGGCCCGCTGCCCGTGTCCGAGGCGCTGCGGCTGACCGCGCTCGCCGCCCGGGGCGCGGCCGCGCTGCACGCGGCGGGGATCGTGCACCGGGACATCAAGCCGAGCAACGTCCTGCTGTGCGCCGCTGCCGACGGTCCCGCCGGCACGTCGCGGGTGCTGCTCGCCGACCTCGGGCTGGCCAAGAGCCTGGCTCAGGCCTCGGGTCTCACCCAGGCGGCCGGCTCGGCGGGATACCGGCCGCCCGAGCAGGCCGAGCCGGGCGCGGGCATCGACGCCCGGGCCGACGTCTACAGCCTGGGCGCGGTCGGTTACCACCTGGTCACCGGCAGCGTTCCGGGTGAGCCCGGCAAGGTGGTCCGCCCCGACCGGCTGCGCGCCGACCTGGCCCCCGCGGTCCGGCGGGCGCTGATGCGGGCGCTGGCACCGGACCGCAGGCGCCGCTGGCCGGACGCCGAAGCCTTCGCCCAGGAGCTGGAGCGGCTCGTCGCCTCCGGCCACCGGCCGCGCAGGCGCCGCACGGCCGCCGTCCTCACGGCCGCGGCGACCGCCGTCGCCGCCATCGGGGTGACGGCCTCTCTGGTGGATCGGCACGCCCCGGCCGCGGACCTGCGGGTCACGGACACCACCGGCCGGGTGGTCGCCGAGGTCCCCGACGGCTGGGGCCGCCAGCTGCGCGACTCCGGGTGGGACCCGAAGGCGCTCGGCCTGCCCGCCGGGCACGAGCCGGGGCTGGCCGTCGCGGACCGGCTGACCCGGTGGCAGGACCTCGGGGCCGAGGTGAACGGCGTCTTCGTGGGCCTGAGCGAGCACGGCGATCTCACCGCCGCGGTGACCGCCCTCACCCACCCCACCTGCCACTACGACGGCAGCCGCGGCTACGACGGCGCGGCGTGGCGGGGCCGGGTGCGGACCTGGTCCGGCTGCCCGGGCGGCGGTTCGGTGACGGAGGCCGCGCTCGCCCCGGCGCACGGCGGCGCGCAGACTCGGGTGTACGTGCAGATCCGTCAGAGCGGCCGGGCCTCGGCCACCGACCGTGTCCTCGGCTCCGTGCGCGTCGGAGGCTGACCGAAACCACACGGCCGGGTGAGAACTTTTCCGGCCGGCCGTGCATCGGAGGGGTATGACGGGGCACAGAGCGCCGTACGCACATGCCAGGACGTATGCGTGGAATCTCCGGGAGTGTTGAGGAACATGACCATGAAGTCCCCCTCGGTCCACCGGGCGGCGCTGGCCGCGAGCGCGGTCGCCGTGCTGGGCCTGCTGACGGCCTGCGGCAACGACAGCGGCGCCTCGGCGAGCTCTCCGGAGACCCTTTCGGGTACGGCCGCGCCCGCCACCGCGAGCCAGGGCACCGGCCAGGCGAGCCCGTCCGCCTCCGCGTCGCGCACCGCGGCCGGGGACTCCACGGCGAGCACGGCCAAGCCCTCCTCCACGTCCACCGCCCCGGCCAAGGGCGCGTCCACACCGGCCGGCACCTCCGGCGGCAGCCGGTGCCACACCTCGGAGCTGAGGGCGAGCGTCGGGCGCAACGACCCCGGTGCCGGGCAGGAGAACTTCCCGATCGTCCTGACCAACACCTCCTCGCGCACCTGCACGGTGCGGGGCTACCCGGGTGCCGCGTTCGTCAACGGGTCGGGCGGGCAGATGGGCCCCGACCCGGTGCGCTCCCCGGGCACCCCGGCGACGGTGTCGCTGGCTCCGGGCCGGAGCGCCTGGGCCGGTCTGTCGTTCTCCAACCCGGAGGTCAGCGGCGCCCACGCGGCCACGCCTGCCTCGCTGCTGGTGACCCCGCCGGACGAGCGGGACAGCCTCACCGTGAGCTGGCAGGGCGGCCAGGTGCCGGTGTCCGGCAACGCCTCCTCGGTGCGCCTCACGGTGTTCCGCGCCGGCACCGGCGCCTGAACGGCCGGGGGCCGGGCAGGCTCCTCACCCGGACCTGTTTTCATGGGAGGTCCCCGCGCTGAACCGCCCTGAAGGTCCCTGCGCAGAACCGCCGTGAAGGACCCGCCCTGAACACCCCGCTCGCCGAAACGCTGTCCGTCCTGCTGCTCGTCGCCGTGCTGGCGTGGGCGGTGCTGCGGCCCAAGGGCCTGCCCGAGGCCGTGCTGGCGGTCCCGGCCGCCGCGGTGGTGCTCGCGGCGGGGGCGATCTCCCCCGCCCACGCACGGGCCGAGGCCGCGAGCCTCGGCCCCGTCGTCGGCTTCCTGGCCGCGGTACTGGTCCTGGCGCACTTCTGCGACGTCGAGGGGCTCTTCCAGGCGTGCGGGGCGTGGATGGCGCGGCGCGCGGGGGGCTCCCCCGGGCGGCTGCTCGCGGCCGTCTTCGTCCTGGCCTCGGCGGTCACGGCCGTGCTCAGCCTGGACGCCACCGTGGTGCTGCTGACACCCGTGGTGCTGGCCACCGCGGCGCGCGCGGGCGTACGGGCGCGACCGCATCTGTACGCGTGCGCCCATCTGTCCAACACGGCCTCGCTGCTGCTGCCGGTCTCCAATCTCACCAACCTGCTGGCGTTCGAGGCCAGCGGGCTGAGCTTCACCCGCTTCGCGGCGCTGATGGCACTGCCGTGGCTGGTCGCGATCGGCGCGGAGTACCTCCTCTTCCGGCGCCTGTTCGCCGGGGACCTGTCCCTCTCCGTCCAGGGCCAGGCGCCCGGTCCGGCACCCGGGCTGCCCCTGTTCGCGCTGGTCACCGTCGGATGCACGCTGGCCGGGTTCGTGGTGGCCTCGACGGCGGGCGTCGAGCCGGCCTGGGTGGCCGCCGCGGGCGCCCTGGTCCTGGCGGTCAGAGCGCTCGTACGGCGACGGGCCTCCGCCCTGTCGGTGGTACGGGCGGCGCAGCCGGCATTCCTGGCGTTCGTCCTCGCGCTGGGCATCGTGGTGCGGGCGGTGGTCGACAACGGCCTCGCCGACGCGCTCGGTCATGTGCTGCCCGGCGGCTCGGGACTCCCCGCGCTGCTGGGCATCGCCGTCCTGGCCGCCGTGCTGGCGAACCTGATCAACAACCTGCCCGCGGTGCTCGTCCTGCTGCCGCTCACCGCCGCGGCGGGCCCCGGAGCCGTCCTGGCCGTGCTCATCGGGGTGAACATCGGCCCGAACCTCACCTACGCGGGCTCGCTGGCGACGCTGCTGTGGCGGCGCATCCTGCACCGTCACGGCCAGGAGGTGCAGCTCGTGGAGTTCACCCGGCTGGGCCTGCTCGCCACCCCGGCCGCGCTCGTGCCGGCCGTGGCGGCGCTGTGGCTGTCGCTGCGGGTGGCCGGCTGAGCGCCGCGCTCAGTGGCGGCCGCCACCGCCGCGCCCGCCGTAACGGCCGCCGTCCCGGACGCAGGCGTACGGGTCGTCGTAGCAGGAGGGGCCGGTCGGGAACGCGCTCGTGGGCGTCGGCTGCGCGGTGGTCGGGGCCGCGGACGGCGTCGGCGTGGCGCTGGGCGTCCTCGACGCCTTCGGGGTGGCTCCGGCCGAGGCCGTGGGCGCGTGGCTGTCGTCGGCGTCCCAGTTGACCGCCTGCATCTGGAGGTCGGCCTTCGAGGTGGCGAACACCCAGCGCTGGACGTCGCCGCCGTCACGGTTCTTCGCCACGAGCGCGCCCGATCCGTCGGTGGCGGCGGGGGCGAGCGCCAGGTCCTGGTTCCAGCGCGGCACGAGGGTGCCCTGAAGGGTGAAGTCGTAGCGGACGTTCCTGCCCTTCGGATCGGAGGTGCCCGTGCAGGGGACGAGCCGCACCGAGAAGCCGAGGTGGGAGTCGAGGCACAGGCCCGGGTCCGCGACGCTGCGCAGGCGGCCGTCGGTCGCGTACGACCACTGCTGGACGCCCGCCGAGGAGCACCCGGTGAGTTGGGCCTCGGCTCCCTCGACGGGCTTCCTGCCGACCACGGCGACGCACAGTCCGGAGCCGAGGTTGCGCAGCCGGCCGCGCAGGGTGCCCTGGGCGCCCGTGCTGGTGCCGACCCAGGACGGGTCGGCGGTCGGCGATCCCTTGCCCTGGCCGGACGTGGGTGTGGGGTGGCCGCCGGCCGTGGTGGTGCCGTCGGAGCCGAGGACCGACCAGAGGATCAGCGGCAGGACGATCAGCCCGCTCACCGTCACGACGGCCAGCGCGAGGTTGCGGCGGCGGGCGGCGGCGCGGCGGCGGGCCGCCCGGTGGGCCGAGCGGCGCGAGGCGACGCGGCCCTCGGGGCGCGGCGCCGGCCCGGAGACCGGGGCGAAGGGCTCGCCCGGTATCGGCGGGAGGGGGACTTCCGGGGGAAGCGGACCGGGGTCCTCGGGCAAGGCGGTGCGGGACTCGACGTAGGCCCGCGCGCCCCAGCCGAGCACCGCCTCCGCCAGTGCGAGGCCGAGTCCGTGGTTGAACTGGGCCAGTTGGTCGGCGGTGTGCAGGCAGTGCCGGCAGCGCGAGAGGTGGGCGCCGAGGTCGGGGTCGATGTCGGTGCCGCCGCGGCGGTAGGTCACGTCGAGCATCCGCAGGAAGCGGCGGCACTCCTGCTCGGGGGCGAGTTCGCGGTGGACCTGGAGGCACTCCTCGCGCAGCCGCTCGCGGGCCCGCTCCAGTTCGACCCGCGCGTCCTCCACCTCCAGGCCCAGCAACCCGGCGGGGACGTCCGGTGCTTCGGCCTCGACCTCGATGTGCCACAGCAGGCAGCGGGCCGACTGGGGCACCCGCTGGAAGGCTCCGGAGAGCAGTCGGCGGCCCGCCGACGGGAGCAGCAGGGCCGCGGCGCGCTCGCCGCCCGCGCACAGTCCGGGGTTCAGGTGTTCCCGTCTGTGGTCGTTGTCCCATTCCGCCGCGATGCGGCGCACGGTGACGAGGAGTTGGGGCCGCCAGGCGGACGTCGGCCCGTTCTGCCGCAGCGTCTCGCCGAAAAGCCGGGTGAATGCGGCGGTCGTGAGCATTCCCGCGGAAGGGGCGGCGTCGGTGCACAGCCGGGCGTAGGCGAATCCGGCTTCCCAGTGGCGGTCGAGGAGCTCACCGACGGGCTGCAGCGCGGGCGTCGAGCCCGTCCACTTCTTCAGTTCGGCGCCCAGTTGCTCGTCCGTCACGTCGAACCGGCGGTCGGACCTGGGGGAATTCGACAGGCCGGTGTGTTTCACGGCTGCATTCCTCTCGGGGCGTGCGGCATAAAGTCCATACCAAGTGGTATGGGAACCCGGCGGAATTGTCCTGGCCGTGCGCCGACAGGGCACACCTTTCCACAGGTCAGGGATGCCCAACAAGAGATCACACGGTTTTCCCCATTGCCCGCCCGTGGGCGGCTATTGACACTTCGTCAATCGATCTGTTCGACGGCCGGGAAAGGAAGAGCTACTCCGGCCGCGGCCGTTGGACTCCCGCCCGGTAGCCGCCGGGCGGAACCCCGTACCGCTCGCGGAAGACCCGGTTGAAGTGGAAGGGGCTGGCGAACCCCGAGGCCGCGGCCACCCGGTCCACCGGCAGGCCGGTGGTCTCCAGGAGCCGGGCGGCGTGCCGCAGCCGGGCCTCGCGCAGCGCCCGCATCGGGGACCGGCCGACCTGCCGGGTGAACAGGTGCGCGAACCGTGAGGGCGAGAGGGCGACGCCGCGGGCGAGCCCCTCGACGGTGTGCGGGGCGCCCGGGTCGGCGGCGATCAGCTCCTCGGCGCGGCGCACCCGGACGTCGATGCCGGGCGGCGGCGACGGCGGGCGCGCGGCGGCCGCCGTGAGCAGGACGATCTCCTCCAGCGAGGACAGGGCCAGTTCCCGCGCCACGGTTCCGTGCGCCACCGCGACCCGGTCCCGCGGCGCGGTGACGGGCACGGACCCGCTGCCCGTCCAGCGGGCGTCGGCGAGCATCCGCCCGAAGGCCGCTGCGACCCGGTCGTGCAGGACCGCCGGGGTCGGCGTGACGGCGAACAGTCCGTCGCCGCTCCCGTAGGGACGCAGCCAGGGCGCCCAGGACGGACGGGCCTGGCAGTGCACCCACCAGAACCGCCAGCTGCCGGCGCCCGGTTCGACCGCGTAGTCGTGGCGCACGCCCGGCGCGAGCACCACCAGGTCCCCCACACCGGCCCGCGCCTCGGCGGCTCCCTGCCGCAGCCGGCCGCGCCCGCCCGTGGTCCAGATGAACAGCCAGCTGCCGGCACCGCGCGGCCTGGTGACGCCGTACCCCTCGGGCTGGTCGTAGCGGCCGACCACCACCAGCCCGGGCGGCGGCGCGGCAGTCTCGGGCAATCCGTCAGCGTTCACGGGCATCCTCCTGCGCCACCCCGCGGCCTAGCGTGACGAGCGTATTGCACCCGACCGAGGAGTGGGCGTATGACAGCCACGGACAAGAGCGCGGCCGGTGCCTCCCCGTCGGCCCGGGAGGCGCTCGGGCGGTTCGAAAAGGACGGCTTCACGGTGGTGCGCGGGCTGTTCGGGCGTGACGAGATCGACCGGCTCTGCGCGCATTTCGCACGGCTGCACGCGGCCGGTCCGGTGCCCGGGCACTTCCGGCCGCGTGTCTCGCCGGACCCGCTGGCGGCCTATCCGCGGGTGATGCACCCGCACGAGATCAGCGAGCCCGCGCGTCGTGTGCTGCTCGACGCCCGGCTCGGCGCGGTGCTGGAGGTCCTGCTGGGTGAGGAGGCGCTGGCCGCGCAGAGCATGTTCTACTTCAAGCCGCCCGGCGCCCGGGGCCAGGCGCTGCACCAGGACAACTTCTATCTGCGGGTGGAGCCGGGCACGTGTGTGGCGGCCTGGGTGGCCTGCGACGTGATCGACCGGGACAACGGCGGCCTGGAGGTCGTCCCCGGCACCCACCGCATGGACGTGTTCTGCCCCGAGGAGGCGGACGCGGAGGTGTCGTTCGCGCGGGAGTACGTGCCCCCGCCGCCGGGCCTGGCGGCCGTGCCGGTCGACATGGCACCGGGGGACGTGCTGTTCTTCAACGGCAGCCTGGTGCACGGCTCGCAGCCCAACCGCACCGCGGACCGCTTCCGCCGGTCGTTCATCGCCCACTACGTCGGCCGGTCCGCCGCGCGCATCGGGACGCACTACCGCACGCTGACGCTGGACGGCGAGCGGGTGCCGCTGCCCCCGAGCGAGGGAGCGGGCCCGTGCGGCACGGAGTTCGCACCGCAGGGACCTCATTAGGGCGCACGGGTCAGCTGTGCCCGACGCACGGGTCAGCTGTGCCCGACGATCGCGTGGGGTGCGTACGGCTGCTGGAGCTCCTCGAGTTCCTTGTCGCTCAGCTCCAGCTCGACCGCCGCCACCGCGTCCTCGACGTGGTGCGGCCTGGCAGCGCCGACGATCGGGGCCGCCACCGTGTCCTGGTGCAGCAGCCAGGCCAGGGCGATCCGGGCGCGCGGGACGCCGCGGTCCTCCGCGACGCGGGTCACGGCCTCGACGACGCCACGGTCGCTGTCCAGGTAGAGACGGCTGCCGAAGTTGTCGTTGGCGCTGCGCTCCGTCACGGTGCCCCAGTCGCGGGTGAGCCGGCCGCGCGCGAGCGGGCTCCAGGGCAGGACGCCGACGCCCTGGTCGGCGCAGAGCGGCAGCATCTCGCGCTCCTCCTCGCGGTAGAGGAGGTTGTAGTGGTTCTGCATGGACACGAACGTCGTCCAGCCGTTGCGCTCGGCCGTGTACTGCATCTTGGAGAACTGCCAGGCGAACATCGAACTCGCCCCGATGTAGCGGACCTTGCCCGCCTTCACCAGGTCGTGCAGGGCCTCCATCGTCTCCTCGACCGGGGTGTGCGGGTCGAAGCGGTGGATCTGGTACAGGTCGACGTAGTCGGTGCCGAGCCGGGTCAGGCTGTGGTCGATCTCGGACAGGATCGCCTTGCGGGACAGGCCCGCGCCGTTGGGCCCGGGCCGCATCCGGCCGTTCACCTTCGTGGCGAGGACGATCTCGTCACGGTCGGCGAACTCGCGCAGCACCGTGCCGACGATCTCCTCGCTGGTGCCGTCGGAGTAGACGTTCGCCGTGTCGAAGAAGTTGATCCCGGCCTCCAGCGCCTGCCGGATCAGCGGACGCGAGGCGTCCTCGTCGAGCGTCCACTCGTGCGTGCCGCGGTCGGGCAGCCCGTAGGTCATACAGCCCAGACAGATCCGCGACACGTCGAGGCCCGTCGAACCGAGCTTCACGTACTGCATCGTTGCTGCTCCTGCCTTCGGGATCGGGTATCAGTGGCGAGCGTACGACGTGCCGTCCCGTGCACCCGCGCTTTGCCGTTCCCACTTGACGGCGGGCGGCACCGGACGATTTCATCCAGGGACGTGCCGCCGCGCGCAGCGGGGCATCCAGAGGTGCGCCCAGCCGGTAGCGGACGAGCTCCAAGTCCGGCCCAAGTCGCCAGGACCGACCGGACACCCGGTCCGAGGCGGGGTCGTACCCGCGATTGATGGAGCGGACATGCCCGCCAAGGGTGTCTACCGCGTCGGAGGTCTCGGGACGGCCGTCGGCGCGTGTGTTCTTCTCGTCGCCGGAGTGTCGGCGTGCGGATCCTCCCCCGAGCCGCCGGGGCCGTCGCGCGCTCCCGCGCAGGCGTCCGGGACCTCCGGCCCGCACGCGGCGGCCACCGGCCCGTCGCCGGCGGCCGGGGTGCGCCTCCCGCCCCGCCACGCGGGTTTCGACTACCAGATCGGCGGCGCCTACCCCCCACCGGCGGGCGTCCGCATCGTCAGCCGCGACCGTACGGCGGCGCCGGCTCCCGGCCTCTACAACATCTGCTACGTCAACGCCTTCCAGGCCCAGCCGGACGAGAGCGGCTCCTGGCCCGCCGACCTGCTGCTGCGGGACGCGAAGGGCAAGGTCGTCATCGACGAGGACTGGGGCGAGGCGCTGCTCGACATCCGCACGCCGGCCAAACGCGCACGCGTGGCGGCGCGGGTCGGCGCCTGGATCGACGGCTGCGCGGCCAAGGGCTACGACGCCGTCGAGCCCGACAACTACGACAGCTACACCCGCTCCCGGCACCTGCTGACCGCGGACGACGCCACCGCCTTCATCACGCTCCTGTCGCGGCGCGCGCACGAGCGGCATCTGGCGATCGGGCAGAAGAACACGGTGGAGCTGGCCGGGCTCAGGAAGCGGGCGGGGCTCGACTTCGCGGTGGCCGAGGAGTGCGCCGAGTACGACGAGTGCGGGACGTACGCGAAGGCCTTCGACGACCGGGTCCTGGTGATCGAGTACTCGGACAGCGGGCTGCGCAAGGCCCTGGCGGGCTTCCGGAACCGGCTGAGCATCGTCCGCCGGGACGTGATGGTGTCGACGCCGGGCAGCGCCCACTACGTCCGCAGGGCGGGGTGAGCGCGATGACCGACGGCATGACGCGGCGCGGCCTGCTGGGCGCGGCCTGCGCGGCCTCGGCGGCCGCGGTGAGCGGGTGCGCCGGCGGCGGCCCGGACGGGGGCGGCGCCGACGGCAGGGTGACCGTGGAGCTGTGGCACGGGCAGGCGGACACGGCCCGCAAGGCGCTGGAGCGGCTGGTCGCCGAGTTCAACCGCACGCATCCCGCGATCCATGTCGACGCGGGCGGCGGCGGGGTGCTCGCCGACGCGATGCTGCAGAAGGTGACCGCCGCGCTCGCGGCCGGCTCCTACCCGGACATCGCCTACATCTTCGGCTCGGACCTGGCCAGCGTGGCGCGCTCACCGCGTGTGGTCGACCTGACCGGCGCGATGCGCGAGGGTCCGACGCCGTGGAGCTCGTACTGGAAGCCGGTGCGCGAGGCGGTGACCGTCAACGGCCGGGTGCGGGCGGCGCCCGCGGTGCTCGACTCGCTCGCGGTCGTCTACAACCGCACGCTGTTCCGGCGGGCCGGTGTCCCCTTCCCGAAGACCGGCTGGACCTGGGACGAATTCACCGCCACGGCACGGAAGTTGACCGACTCCGGCCGAGGGGTCTTCGGCACCGGCTGGCCGGGCGTCGGCGACGAGGACACCGTCTGGCGGCTGTGGCCGATGATCTGGGACCTCGGCGGAGAGGTCGTCGCGGCGGACGGCAGGCACATCGGCTTCGCGACGCAGGGCGTACGGGCCCTGGAGACGGTCGCCCGCCTCGCCCGCGACAAGAGCGTGTACGTCGACATGAAGACCGGCAGCGAGCAGATGTACCAGGTCTTCCTCAGCGGCCGCATGGCCATGGTCCCCACCGGGCCCTGGCAGCTGCCCGACATCATCACCGCCGGCATCGACTACGACGTGGTGCCGCTGCCCTCCTACAGCGGGCGGGCGATCACCATCTCGGGGCCGGACACCTGGACGGTGTTCGACAACGGCGGCGCCCGCTCCCGGGCCGCCCGGGAGTTCGTGCGCTGGATGGCGCAACCCGCGCAGGACGTGCGCTGGGACGCCTCGGCGGGCAGCCTGCCGCTGAGCACGGCGACGGCCGCCCGGCCCGAGTGGCGGCGGCACAGTGCCGGCACCACGGGCCTGGACGTGTTCACCGACGCCCTGCGCTCGGCCCGCGTCCGCCCCATCCACGCCGCCTACCCGCAGATCTCCCAGGCGCTCGGCGAGGCCGCCGTCTCCGTCCTGCTCGGCCGGGCCTCCCCGGCGAACGCCGTGCACCGATGCGCCGAGAAGGCCGACGCGGCCCTGCTGATCCCCAGGTGACTTCCCCGGTACGGGAGACCGTCATGTCCACACTGCCCCGCGCCCTCACGCTCGCCCCACCGGCCCCCGCCGTCCCGGCCGCCCGCCGCCGCGCCCGCCGCGAACGGGCCGCCGCCTGGGCCTTCATCAGCCCGTCGGTCGTGGTGATCCTCGGCCTGAGCATCGTGCCCGTCGTCTGGTCGCTGCTGCTGTCGTTCCGCGCGGACGACCTCGTCACGCCCGGCCGCTGGGTGGGCCTCGACAACTACCGCGCCCTCGCCCGGGACCCGGGCTTCCGTACGGCGGTGGGCAACACGCTGCTGTACGCCGCGCTGTACGTCCCGCTCAGCCTGGCCGGCGGTCTCGCCCTCGCGCTGGCCCTCAACCGCCGCATCCGCTTCATCGGGCTGTACCGCACGCTGGTGTTCATCCCCTTCGTGGTGTCGGCGACAGCCCAGGGCGTGCTGTTCTCCTTCATCCTCGACCCGGACTTCGGTGTCGCCAACGCGCTGCTGCACCATCTCGGCGTCTCCAGGCAGGGCTTCCTCTCCGACCCCGGCCAGGCCCTGTACCTGCTGGTCCTGATCTCCCTGTGGAACGGCGTCGGGTTCTGCGTCGTGGTCTATCTCGCCGCCCTTCAGGACGTGCCGCCCGAACTGGTGGAGTCGGCGCGGCTGGACGGCGCCGACCGCCGCCGGATCCTGTGGCACGTCACGCTGCCCGCGCTGAAGCCGGTCACCGTGTTCCTGCTCCTGTGGCAGCTCATCACGGCGCTCCAGGTGTTCGACCTGATCTACGTCACGACCAAGGGCGGCCCGCTCGACTCCACGACCGTCGTCGTCTACTTCGTCTGGCAGCAGGCCTTCCAGCTCTTCACGGCCGGGTACGGGGCGGCCTCGGCGTACGTCCTCGCGGTCGCGCTGCTGCTGGCGGGCGGCGCGCTGCATCTCCTCCGGCGCCGGCCGGGCCGTGCGGAAGGAGCCGCCCGATGAACGCGCGCCGTACGACGGTCGGCTGGCATCTGCTGCTCGCCCCGCTCACGCTGGCCTTCGCGCTGCCGCTGGTGTGGCTGCTGCTGAGTTCGGTGATGTCGGACGCGGAGATCAACCGCTTCCCGCCCGCGCTGTGGCCCGACGGCATCCATCTGGGCGGCTACCGGTACGTGCTGGGCAACGCGATGTTCCCGCGCTGGTTCCTCAACTCCCTGATCGTGTCGACGGTCGCGGTCGCGTCGAACCTCCTGTTCGGCGCCCTCGGCGGGTACGCGTTCGCGCGGATGCGGTTCGGCGGGTCGCGGCTGGTGCTGGGGCTGATGCTGGCGACGATGGTCGTGCCGTTCCAGCTGACGATGATCCCGACCTTCCTGGTGATGAAGTGGCTCGGGCTGATCGACACACTGGGCGCGCTGATCGTGCCGTCGCTGGTGACGCCGTTCGCGGTGTTCCTGTTCCGGCAGTTCTTCCGCTCGCTGCCGCGCGAGATGGAGGAGGCCGCCTGGATCGACGGGTGTTCGCGGCTGCGGGTGCTGTTCTCGATCGTGCTGCCGCTGGCCCGGCCCGCACTCGCCACGGTCGCCGTCCTGACCTTCCTCACCGCGTGGAACGACCTGTCGTGGCCGCTGATCGCCATCAACCACGACACGCAGTACACGCTCCAGCTGGGCCTGACCACCTTCCAGGGCCAGCACCACACCAAGTGGTCCGCGGTGATGGCGGGCAACGTGATCACGGTGCTGCCCGTGCTGATCGCGTTCCTGCTCGCCCAGAAGACGTTCGTCCAGTCGCTCACGTCGAGCGGGATCAAGGGGTGACAGAAGTGTCGTACGACCTGCTGGTGATCGGGGACGTCAACCCCGACGTGGTGCTCGGCCCGGTGAGCGGGCTGGAGTTCGGCCAGCGCGAACAGCTCGTGGACCACGGCCGGCTGGTGCTGGGCGGCTCGGCGGCGATCATGGCGTGCGGGGCGGCCCGTCTGGGGCTGCGGGTCGCCTTCGCGGGGCGGGTCGGCGACGACGCGGCGGGCGCGTTCGCGCGGCAGGCCCTCGCGGCGCGCGGCGTCGACACCGGCCCTCTCGTCGTGGACCCCCGGCTGCCCACGCCGCTCACCGCGATCGTGACCACGGGCGACGGCGACCGCGCGATCCTCACCTCGTCCGGCTGCCTGGCCGCGACGGGACCGCAGGACGTGCCGGCCGAACTGCTCGCCGGGGCACGGCACGTGCACGCCGCCTCCTTCTTCCTGATGCCGCGCCTGGCCCGGTCGCTCGCCGACGTCTTCGCCGAGGCCCGCGCGCACGGGGCGACCACCTCGCTGGACACCAACGACGACCCCGCAGCCCGCTGGGACCGCGCCCCCCTGGAGCGGGTCCTGAAGGTCACGGACGTCCTGCTGCCGAACGCGGCGGAGGCCCGCGCCCTGTCGGGGGTGGCCCAACTGACGGACGCCGCACAGTCGTTGACACGGTACGGCCCGACGGTGGTCGTCAAGGACGGGGCGGACGGCGCCCTCGCCTGCGCCGGCGGGGAGCCGCTGCGCGTGGGGGCGGTCCCCGTCGATCCCGTCGACGCGGTGGGCGCCGGGGACAGTTTCGACGCCGGTTTCGTCGCGGCGCGGCTGCGCGGGCTGGATCTGCGGACGTCCGTCCGGGTCGCGGTCGCCTGCGGTTCGCTGTCGACGCGCGGCCACGGCGGTACGGCGGCGCAGCCCACGTGGGACGAGGCATGTGCCGTCGCCGACCTGAAAGGGACCGAATGAAGATCGCCTTCGTGGGGGCGGGCAGCGTGGTGTTCACGCAGGGCCTGCTGGCGGACCTGTTCGCCTTCCCCGAACTCGCCCACGCCCGTGTCGCGTTGCACGACATCGACCCCGAGCGGCTGGCGACCGCGGAAGGCGCCGCCCGCCACATCGCGCAGGTGCGGGGGGCGAAGCCGGTGATCTCCGCGCACCTGGACCGGCGGGCGGCGCTGGCGGACGCCGACTTCGTCGTCAACATCGTCCAGGTCGGCATGGACGCGGCCACCCGCACCGACTTCGCGGTACCGGCCCGCTACGGCCTGCGCCAGACCATCGGCGACACCCTCGGGATCGGCGGCATCTTCCGGGCGCTGCGGACGTTCCCCGTGCTGCGGGGCATCGCCGAGGACATGGCCGAACTCTGCCCCGACGCACAGCTGTTGAACTACACCAACCCGATGGCGATGAACGTGCTCTATCTGAGCCGTGTCGCCCCGCGGCTGAGGGTCACCGGACTGTGCCACTCGGTGTACTGGACGATGCACGACCTGTCCACCCTGGTGGACGTGCCCTTCGAGGAGGTGAGCTATCTGGCGGCGGGCGTCAACCACCAGGCATGGGTGCTGCGTTTCGAGCGGCAGGGCCAGGACCTGTACCCCCTCCTGGACGAGGCGATCGCCCGCGATCCCGGTCTGCTGCGCCGGGTCCGCGTGGACATGTACCGCAGACTGGGCCACTACCCGACCGAGACGAGCGAGCACTCCTCCGAGTACGTGCCCTGGTATCTGCACCACGACAGCGAGATCGAGCGGCTGCGGCTGCCGGTCGGCGCGTACCTGGAGATCATCAAGGAGAACGCGGCGAGCTACGACCGCACCCGCGACGCCCTCGCGGCGGGCCGCCCGCTGCCGGTGGAGGGCACGATGGAGTACGCCCCGCAGATCATCCACAGCACGGTCACGGGCACGCCGCGCACGGTCTACGGCAACGTCCCCAACCGCGGCCTGATCGGCAACCTGCCCCCCGACGCGGTGGTCGAAGTACCGTGCCTGGCCGACGCGTCGGGCGTCCGGCCGACCCGCGTCGGGGCCCTGCCCCCGCAGTGCGCCGCGCTCAACCGCGCCTACCTCTCCGTCACCGATCTGGTGGTCCGGGCCGCCACCGACGGCGAGCCGCGCCACATCAGGCACGCCGCGATGGCCGACCCGGCGACGGCCGCGGCGCTGCCGGTGGAGCGGATCTGGGACCTGTGCGACGACCTCGTACGGGCTCATGGGGAGCTGCTGCAGCCGGACCTGCGGGCGGAGCTGGGGCACTGACCGGCGGGCGACCGGGCCCGGGCCGCTCGCTCCGCGCCGGCCTCCGGCGCATGGGCGGGCGGGTCCTCAGGCGTGCCGGCGTCAGCCGCGGGCCAGCAGATCCAGCGCCCGCTCCCAGCCGAACTCCGGTCGCGAGCCGTCCTGTCCGGGCTCGCCCGCGTACGGCTCGCCGAACCGCACGCCCATCCCGCGCAGGCGTGTCAGGCTGTCCCGGTAGGCGGGGTGGGCGGCCAACGCCTCGGCCGCGCACGGGAGTACGGCGACCGGGACGCCCAGGCCGTAGCTCTCGCACAGCGTCGCCACCGCCAGGGTGTCGGCCAGACCGGCCGCCCATTTGTTGATCGTGTTGAAGGTGGCGGGCGCGACCACCACGGCGTCCGGCGGCGGAAAGGGCCGTGGATCGCCGGGAGTGCGCCAGGCGGAGCGGATGGGGCGGCCGGTCCGCGCCTGAACGCCGGCGGTGTCGAAGAAGCCGTTCATGGCGACCGGCGTCGCGATGACCCCGGCCTCCCACCCCCGCGCCTGCGCGGCGGTGATCAGCTCGCCGACGTCGGCGGCGATGCCCGCGGCGCAGACGACGACGTAGAGGAAGGGTTTCGCGGCCTGTTCGGTCATCCGGGAACCCTACTGAAGAAGGCCGGACCGTCATTGAAGCGGGAAGGACCGTCCGCGCTCGGCTGCGGGCCGCGGTCCGTGGATGCGGCGTTCCTTCTCCTCGATCGGCACGTCGTTGATGCTGGCCTCGCGGCGGGTCATCAGGCCGTGCTCGTCGAACTCCCAGAGTTCGTTGCCGTAGGCGCGGTACCACTGGCCGTCGGCGTCGTGGCACTCGTACTGGAAGCGGACGGCGATCCGGTGGCCGTCGAAGGCCCACAGGTCCTTGCGCAGCGCGTAGTCCAGTTCGCGCCGCCATTTCGCGGTGAGGAACTCGACGATCTCGGCGCGGCCGGTGACGAAGGTGTCGCGGTTGCGCCAGACCGAGTCCTGCGTGTAGGCGAGCGAGACCTTGTGCGGGTCACGGGTGTTCCAGGCGTCCTCGGCGGCCTGCACCTTCTGTGCGGCCGTCTCTCGGGTGAACGGGGGCAGGGGCGGACGGTCGGCCATGGTTCCTCCTCGACGGGCGGGAAACTGCGGAGAACGTGCGTTCTCCGGTCGGCTGCTACCGTAGGAGAACGCACGTTCTCGCGTCAAGGAGAGGGAGTACGCCCATGGCCGTCATGGACAGCGCGGTCGCCCGTGAGCAGGCACTGGACGCCGCCGAGGAGTTGTTTTACGGGCGGGGCATCCAGTCCGTCGGCATGGACGCCGTCCGGGGTGCCTCGGGCGTCTCCCTCAAGCGGCTCTACCAGCTGTTCCCGGCGAAGGAACTGCTGGTCGAGGCCTACCTGGAACGACGCGACGCGCGCTGGCGCACCCGTCTGGCCGACCATGTGCAGCGGCACGGGGATCCCGAGGAGCGGATCCTCGCCGTCTTCGACTGGCTGGAGCGGTGGTTCGGCGAGGACGGCTTCCGCGGCTGCGCATGGATCAACTCCTACGGCGAACTGGGCGCCACCTCCGAGCGCGTGACGGCCCAAGTGCGCTCACACAAGCGGGCGTTCCGCGCCTACCTCGCCCAACTCGTCGCGGACGCGGGCCTCTCCGGCGCCCTGACCGGACAGCTGTTCCTGCTCGCCGAGGGCGCCATGGTCACCGCGGGCATCACCCGGGAGACCGGGCCGGCACGGGAGGCGCGGGAGGCGGCGCGGGTCCTGCTGCGGGCCGGGTGAGCCGCCCGGTCCGCGGCGGCGCTCGCGGCGGACCGCCTCGGCATCCTCCGCCGGGCCCGGCCGTCCCCGGCGGCGCGGCCGGGGGCGGCCGGCAGCTCAGTCCCCGGACACCGTGATCGCGCCCACCGGGCAGGCCCGTGCCGCCTCCCGGATCATGGGGTCGCCGGCGCCGTCCTCGTGGCCCGGCACCAGCGTGCTGAAGCCGTCGTCGTCCTGGGTGAAGACCTTCGGGGCGGACAGGGCGCACTGGCCCGCGCCGATGCAGGTGTCCTTGTCGATGTCGATGTGCATGGCGTGCGGCCTCTTACCAGGTCACGGGGAGTTCCAGCATCCCCTGGATCGTGTCGCCGGGCTTGAAGGGGATCTCGTCCGCCGCGGCGGCGAGACGCAGCGTGGGCAGCCGGTCGAAGAGGCTGTGCAGGGCGATCTCCAGCTCGGCACGGGCCAGGTTCTGCCCGAGGCACTGGTGGATGCCGAACCCGAACGCCACGTGGTGGCGGGCGGACCGGTGCCAGTCGAGGGTGTCGGGTGCGGGGTAGACGTCCTCGTCGCGGTTGATGACCGAGGTCGCGAAGACCACGCCGTCCCCCGCCCGGATCGTCGTCCCGCCGGCCTCGATGTCCTCCGTCGCCCTGCGCAGCAGCCCGTCGGCGATCGACAGCATGCGCATCAGCTCCTCGACGGCGGCCGGCAGCAGCTCCGGATCGCCGCGCAGCTCGGCCAGCCGCTCCGGGTGCTGGAGGAGGGTGAAGGTGCCCAGGGAGATCATGTTGGCGGTCGTCTCGTGCCCCGCGACCAGCAGGATGGTCGCGAAGGCGATGACGTCCTGGCGGTCCAGCTCCCCCTCGCGCAGCTGCCGGTGGACGAGTTCGTCGAGGACTCCGTCGCCCGGCACCGCCTCCTTCTGCTTGCGGTCGATCAGCTCCTCGAAGTACGCGTCCAGGCGGCGGCGCGCCTCCTCGACGTCCTGGACCTTGGGCCCGCGCAGCAACCGGCGTGACTGGCCCTCGAAGAACTCGTGGTCGGCGTAGGGCACTCCGAGCAGCGCGCAGATCACCATCGACGGCACGGGCAGCGCGAAGGCGCTCACCAGCTCGGCGGGCGGCCCCTGCGCGATCATCGTGTCGAGCAGCTCGTCCACGATCCGCTGGATCCGCGGGCGCAGTTCGACGGCGCGCCGCAGGGTGAAGCTGGGCACCATCATGCGCCGCTGGACACGGTGCTTCGGGTCGTCGACGCCGAGCAGCGCCAGCCTCCGCTCCTTCACCGCCGCGAACCGCTCGGTGGGCGCGGGGAATTCGGGATGGGTGCGGTCGGTCGACAGCCGCTGATCGGCGAGCAGGTCGCGGGCGAGCGCGTGCCCCGTCACCAGCCAGGCCGAACGGCCGTCGTAGAGCGTGACCCGGCTCAGCGGGCGGGTGGCACGCAGGGGCTCGTATGCGGTGGGGGGCTGGTAGGGGCAGGTCCGGTCCTGGGGGAAGGCCACAGGTTCCGTTTCCGGCATGGAAGACCTCGCAGACGAAGAGTGCGTCGTGCAGATCTTCATTAGATGCCCCAGGCATCTATGAGGCGATGAGAAGTTCGGCCAGATCGGTGGTTCGGAGATTCTGGCCGGGGATACTCGCTCAGGCGCCCGACCGCCACCCGCGCCGCGCCGGGCGCCGCCCCCGGGGCAGGGGACGGCGCCGCCGAGTGGCGTGATCACGGCGCCGGGCCTACAGATGGTGGTGGCCCGATACGGACCACCGGTCTGGATGATTCGCGGGCACGCCGGTGTTGATGGACGGTACCGGCCTGCAAGGACTCGACGATGGGACAGAAGTCATGCCTCTTGAGGGTGCGTACGAACCCAGCCCGGAGCAGTGGGTGCGCGACCAGGTGGAGCTGTACGAGAGCTCCGGCGGCACGAAGGGGACGACCCTGTTGGACACCGGGCTGCCCGTGATCGTGCTCACGAGCCGCGGTGCCAGGAGCGGCAAGATCCGCAAGACACCGCTGATGCGTGTCGAGCACGACGGGCGGTACGCGGTGGTCGCCTCCCAGGGCGGCGCGCCCAAGCACCCCACCTGGTACCACAACCTCAAGGGTGATCCCCATGTGGAGCTCCAGGACGGTCCGTCGAAGCAGGACATGACGGCGCGTGAGCTCACCGGCTCGGAGAGGGACCAGTGGTGGAAGCGTGCGGTGGCGGCGTATCCGCCCTACGCCGACTACCAGCGCAAGACCGACCGGCAGATCCCGGTCTTCGTCCTCGAACCGGCGGCGTAGCGACCGGTTCGCGGACCGGTGCGCAAAAAATCTTCGTCCGCGTGCGCATGAACCCGGTGTCCCGGGGCACGCGTGCGTCAGGCCCCGCCGCGTTCCCCCGTCGCGGCGGGGCTTTCCCGTGCCTCACCGGCCGGCCGGTCGGTGATGTCGAGGAAGATCTGGTCCGCCTCGGCCACGTGCCTCGCCAGGGACCGCTTGATGCGCACCGCGACCTCCTCGACCTGTTCGCTGTCCAGCCCCGGCACCAGGTCGACACGGGCGGCGACCAGGGCCGTGTCGAGGCCCGTCTTCATCGTGAACAGGGCCTCCACGCTGTCGATCTCGGGCTCCCCGGCCAGCAGGGAGCGGATCCGGTCCGCCGTCTCGGGGTCCGCGGACTCCCCGATCAGCTGGTCCCGTGCCTCGCGGCCCAGGCGGTAGGCGACGTAGACGAGCAGCGCGCCGATCGCGAACGAGGCCGACGCCTCGTACACCACCTTCCCGGTGACCATGTGCAGCGCCATGCCGGCGGCGGCCAGCGTCACGCCGAGCACCGCGGTGCCGTCCTCGGCGACCACCGTGCGCAGTGCGGGGTCGCGCATACCGGCCGCGCCGCCCTGGCGGCGCACCTGGTGCAGGGCCCGCAGCAGGGAGGCGCCCTCGGCCGCGAACGCGACGCCGAGCACGATCAGGCCCGCCACATAGCCGCTGAACTTCTCGTCGGCGCCGTTCTTGAGGGCCTCGGCGCCCTGGAAGACGGAGAAGCAGCCGCCCATGACGAAGATGCCGACCGCCGCGAGGAGCGACCAGAAGAACCGCTCCTTGCCGTAGCCGAAGGGATGCCGCCGATCGGCCGGGCGCCGGCTGCGGCGCAGCGCCGCCAGCAGGAAGACCTCGTTGAGGCTGTCGGCAACGGAGTGCGCCGCCTCCGACAGCAGCGCGGGCGAGCCGGCGAGCAGGCCGCCGACGGCCTTGGCGACCGCGATCAGCAGGTTGGCGGTGAGCGCCACCAGCACGGTGACGCGCGTCCTGCGGTCCTTCTTGGAGTTCGAGGATGTCCCACTCACCTTCGCCGAATGCCCCTGTCCTGCGTGATCACACCGTGCGCGCGGCGGAAATCGGGGAACGCGTAGCTCACGGGGACACGCGACGCAGGGAGGAACGATGGGAGGCGGGGCCAACGGCTCCTACGGCCACGAGGCGTTCCGGCGGTCCAGGAGCCACTTCACCGACCGGGTGACGGCGGACGGCCGGGACGGGTGGCCGGTGCGGGCCGGCCGCTACCGGCTGGTGGTCAGCCGGGCCTGTCCGTGGGCGAGCCGCGCGCTGGTCGCGCGCCGGCTGCTGGGCCTGGAGGACGCGCTGTCCCCGGCCGTCGCCGATCCCGTCCAGGACGACCGCAGCCGGCGCTTCACCCTGGACCCGGACGGCCGCGACCCGGTCCTCGGCATCCGCTTCCTGAGCGAGGCGTACGACCGGCGGGAGACCGGCCACCCGGGCGGGGTGAGCGTGCCGGCCCTCGTCGACGTCCCCAGCGGCGAACTGGTCGGCAACGACTACCGGCAGCTGACCCTCGACCTCGCCACCGAGTGGGCCTCCCTGCACCGCGACGGGGCTCCCGACCTGTACCCGCACGAGCGGCGCGACGAGATCGACGCGGTGATGGCGGACGTCCACGAGGACGTCGACGACGGTGTGCACCGGACGGGTTTCGCCACCGGCCAGAAGGAGTACGAGCACGCCTGCACGGCTGTCTACCAGCGCCTGGAGCTGCTGTCGCGTCGTCTGGAGGGACAGCGCTATCTTGTCGGCGGCACGATCACCGAGGCGGACATCCGGCTGTTCACCACCTTGGTCCGCTTCGACGTCGTCTCCACCAGACGCCCGGGTTCGGTGACACCGTCGACTTCGATCACATCAAACGGCACTACTACCAGGTCCACACCGGCATCAACCCGACCGGGATCGTCCCCGTCGGACCGGAGCTGTCCGGCTGGCTCGCGCCCCACTTCCGGGAGGAGCTGGGCGGGCGTCCGTTCGGTGACGGGACACCACCGGGGCCCGTGCCCGCGGGCGAGGAGATCGCGGCCGAAGGGCGGCCCCGAGCGATGAAGGAGAAAGACGTGGCGAAGACGAAGAAGAAGATGAAACTGCCTCTGGCCTACAAGCCGCTGGGGTTCGTCATGGGCTGGACGAGTGGAGCCCTCGCCGGCCTCGTCTTCCGCAAGACGTGGATGGCGCTGCGGCACGAGGAGGACGCGCCCGACGCCCTGGACCGGGACCGCGGCTGGGGCGAGATCCTGCTCGCGGCGGCGGTCCAGGGCGCGCTGTTCGCCGTGGTGCGCAGCGCGGTGGACCGCACGGGCGCGAAGGCCATCGAGCGCTCGACGGGCGTCTGGCCGGCCGCCGACCCGGGCGGCCGGGACTGACGGACCCGGGCCGCCGGGGCTGACGCCCGAGCGGGCCGTCAGCCCTGCTTGGGCGCCCTCGGCGTGGCGCGGAGCAGGGAGAAGGAGTGGCCGGCCGGGTCGGCGTACCCGCGCATCTCGAACGGCCCGGTCGCGTCCTTCGTCTCCAGCGGGCGCCCGCCGAGCTCCACCACCTTGCGCTCCGCCGCGTCCAGGTCCGCCACCACGAAGTCCAGGTGCGCCTGGAGGGAGTTCTCGGGGCGCGGCCAGCTCGGCGGGGTCGCGTTCGCATCACGGCGGAAGGCCATCCGGATGCCGTCGGCGCCCCTGATCTCCACGCGGTTGACGCTCACGTCCGTCTGCTCGGCCTCCAGCAGTTCCCCGTAGAACACCGCGAGCTTCTCGGGCTCGGCGCAGTCGAGCACCACGAAGCCCGCTTCCACCAGTGGCATGTCTCCTCCGTACGGTTCGGGCGCGGGGCGTCCTGCGCCGCCGCTCGGTACCTTGGCGGATATCCCCGTCCGGGCGTTTCAGTCGCCGACCGGCCGCTCCCCCGTCCGCGCCGTCGTCACCGGGGGCCGGCGCCGTGCTCCTGCCCGGTCTCCGCCAGCCGCGCCGCCGCCGCGCTCAGCAGCAGGTCCAGGGCGGCCGGGTAGGAGCTGCGGTTCATGTCGGTCACGAGATGGTGCGCCGTGGCGGCGATGTGCGGGTGGGTCTCGGCGGGCAGCCGGGCGTACGTCGCCCTCCACACGGCCGTCTCCGCCTCCCGGGCCGCCTTCGGCAGGGCGACGCTCGCCGAGTCGAGGGCGCCGAAGGCCAGGGACTGGTCGACGAAGGCGTGGTAGATGCGGACCGCGTCGGGGTCGGGGAAGCCGGCGTCCCGCAGCACGCCGAGGATGGTCTCCACGGCCTGGATCTCGTGGACGCGCCCGGTCACCCGGTAGGAGCTCAGGACCGCCGCGCGGGGATGCGCGAGGGCGCCCGCGTGCATGCGCAGGCCCAGGTCGCGCAGGTCGGCGCGCCAGTCGCCGGTGGGGCGCCAGGTGCGCAGCGTACGGCCGATCAGCTCGTCGGTGACGGCGAGCATCAGATCGTCGGTGTGCCGGAAGTAGCGGTAGAGGGAGCTGGGGTCGGCGCCGAGGGCGCGGCCGAGGCGGCGCACCGACAGGGCCTCCGCGCCGTGTTCCTCGATCAGCCGCAGGGCGGTGGCGACGATCAGCTCCTCGGAGAGGACGACGCCCTGCTTGGTGGGGCGTCTGCGCCGGCGTGCATCGGGTGGGACGACGCGCTCGCTCATGGTCCGCCTCCCTCGGTCCGGTGGTCCGCCACCTTATGACAACACCGTTGACCTGTTAAGGCCCCGGGCAGTTTCATGTGCGGTCACCGGGGCCGACCAGGGCCCCTCGGTGCGAGCGGAGAACCGGCCATGTCCGATCAGCCCTTCGGTGCACAACCACCAGCGCGGCCCGTGCTGCGCAAGTCCCTCGGCGTGCTGGACGGCATCGCCATCGCCGCCTCCAGTACGGCCGCGACCACCAGCATCGGCATCGGCCTGGGGGTCACGGCCGGTGTGGTGGGCCTGCATCTGCCGGCCGTCATGCTGCTGGCGTTCCTGCCCGTCCTCGGCATAGCGGGCGCCTTCTCCCGGCTGAACCGGGTGGAGCCGAACGCGGGCAACGGCTATGTCTGGGTGGGCCGTTCACTCAGCCCGTGGCTCGGCTTCATGGTCGGCTGGGTGAACATCGTGGCGACGCTGGCGTTCCTCGCGTACACCACCGCGGTCACCGGGTCGGCGCTCATCCAGCTCGCCGGGGAGGCCGGGCTGCACCGGGTGGGCGGCCTGGCCCTGGACGCGGGCTCGACCGCGCAGACCACGGCGGTCGGCATCCTCGTCCTCGTGGCGGTCACGCTGACGGCCGTCACGGGCATCAGGACCGCGGCCCGGCTGCAGACCTGGCTGCTGGTCTTCGAGTACCTCGTCCTGCTCGGGTTCTGCGGCTACGGCATCGTCACCGGCCCGCACGCCTTCAGCCTGAGCTGGTTCGACCCGTTCGCGATCCCGTCGGCGTCCGCGCTCGCGCAGGGGCTGCTGCTGTCGGTGTTCTGCTACTGGGGCTTCGAGGCCGCGTTCAGTGTCAACGAGGAGGTGCGCGATCCCCGGGACGCCTCCCGGGCCGGGCTGATCACCCTGGTCACCATGCTGACGCTGTTCCTGATCGGCTCGGTCGCCTTCCAGCGGGTGCTGTCGGAGCAGGAGCTGGCCGGACACGGCGCCCAGGGGCTGGCCTTCTTCGGCGACCGGCTGGCCGCACAGCCGCTGGCGGCACTCCCCCTCGTGGCGCTGATGTTCTCCGCCGTGGCCTCCCTGCAGGCCGGGGTCATCCCGACGGCCCGCGGGATGTTCGCGATGAGCCGGGACCGCACCCTCGGCCCCGTCTGGTCCCGGGTCAGCCGCCGCTACGGCACTCCCGCCGCCGGGACGCTGCTGATCGGCGGGCTGGCGACGGCGATCGCCGCACTCGCCCTCGTCATCCCGCGGCTCGCGGACATGATCATGGCGACGGTGAGCGCGGTGGGCATCGTGGTCGCCCTGTCCTACGCGCTCACGGCGCTCGCCGCGGCCGTCCGCTTCCGCACGCTGCTGCGCGAGAGCCCGCGGGAGGGCGTCCGGGCGGTGGTGCTGCCCACGCTCAGCGCCCTGGCGCTGCTCGGGCTCGGCGGCTACCTCGGCTGGTCCTTCTACCGCTCGGCCGACCATCTCGAACTCCGGGCGGACAACGGCTGGTTCCTGCTGCTCACTCCGCTGGTGATGATCGCCTCCGGCTTCGTGGCCGCCGGCTGGGCCAAGTGGGTGCGCAGGTCGCCGTACTTCCGCACGGGCGACGGCACCGACGCCGACGCTCCGCAGCTGCTCCCCACCGCCCCGTAGGAACCTCCGGCCGCAGAGCGCCGGCAACGGTCCCCCAGCCCACCAGGAAACGGAACATGCACGCAGATCTCCTCTTCACCGGCGGCCCGGTCCTCACCCCCGAGGGCCGCACCGCCACCGCCGTGGCCGTCACCGGCGACCGCATCACCGCCGTCGGGCACGACGAGGTCCACCAGCTCGCCGGGCCGCGGACCCACGTGGTGGACCTGGCCGGGCGGTTGCTGCTGCCGGGCTTCCAGGACGCGCACGTCCATCCCGTCCCGGCCGGCCTCGAACTCTCCCAGTGCGATCTGACCGGGACCCGGACGGCCGCGGAGACGGTCGCCGCGGTCCGGGCCTACGCCGAGGCGCGGCCCGAGCGGGAGTGGATCCTCGGTGGCGGCTGGTCCATGGAGGCCTTCGAGGGCGGTACGCCGACGAAGGAGCTCCTGGACGCGGCCGTGCCCGACCGGCCGGTCTATCTGCCCAACCGGGACCACCACGGCGCCTGGGCCAACAGCCGGGCCCTGGAGCTGGCGGGCATCGGCCGTGACACCCCGGACCCCGCCGACGGGCGGATCGAGCGGAACGCGGCGGGCGAGCCGAGCGGCACGCTGCAGGAGGGCGCGATGCGGCTGGTGGGGCGATTGGCCCCGCCGGCCACCGCGGCCGACCGGCTGGCGGCGCTGCTGCACGCGCAGCGGCATCTGCACGCCCTCGGCATCACGGCCTGGCAGGACGCGCTCGTCGGGGACTTCCTCGGCATGGACGATCCGGCCACCGCGTATCTGACGGCGGCGCGCGACGGCTCGCTGACCGCGCGGGTCCGCGGGGCGCTGTGGTGGGACCGGGAGCGCGGGGCCGAGCAGATCCCCGAACTCGCCGAGAAACGGGAGGTGTTGAGCCACGGCCGGTTCCGCGCCGGCACGGTGAAACTGATGCTGGACGGGGTCGCCGAGAACGGCACGGCCGCGCTGCTCGACCCGTACCTGGACCGGTGCGGCTGCGCCACCGCCAACCGCGGCAAGAGCTTCATCGACGCGGGCCGACTCCCGCAGTACGTGACCGAGTTGGACGCACTCGGCTTCCAATGCCACTTCCACGCGCTGGGCGACCGGGCCGTACGCGACGCGCTGGACGCGATCGGGGCGGCGCGGGCGGCGAACGGACCGAGCGACACCCGGCCGCATCTGGCGCACCTTCAGGTCGTGCACCCCGACGACGTGCCGCGGTTCGCCCTTCTGGGCGCCACGGCGAACATCCAGCCCCTGTGGGCCGCGCACGAGCCGCAGATGGACGAGCTGACCATCCCCTTCCTGGGGGCCGAACGGGCGGGGTGGCAGTACCCGTTCGGCGCGCTGCTGCGCTCCGGGGCCCGGCTGGCGGCGGGCAGCGACTGGCCGGTCAGCAGCCCCGATCCGCTCCAGGGCATCCATGTCGCGGTCAATCGCCTGGCACCCGACGGCGCAGCAGCCCCGGTGTTCCTGCCCGGCGAACGGCTGTCCCTCACCGAGGCGTTGACCGCGTACACCGCGGGGTCGGCCCATGTGAACCACCTGGACGAAACCGGCCAGGTCCGGACCGGTGCGCTGGCGGATCTGGTGGTACTGGACCGCGACCCGTTCTCGGCCCCCGCGGAGGAGCTCGCCCGGACGGGCGTCGCGCTCACCTGTGTGGGAGGGGAGGTAGTGTACGCAGCCCATGAGGCATAAGCAGTAACGGACATCACGGCGAGGTCACGCGTAGATCATTTACGCTCTGGGAAGCCTCGTATCGCTTCTCGGTTCAACTTACGGCCATAGAAGCTGAGTTCGAGTGCACGGTTGGCCATGTCGGCCACCCGTCCGCAGGGCCCGGGGGGACTCTGCATCGCCGTCTCCCGGAAGGAATCGCATGCCTCAGGCCGTCACGTTCGACCTCCCCCCCACGACACCCCCGTCAGCAGACGTCCGGAGTGCCCCGAGGAGTGCCGTCCGCGCCGGACAAGCGGGCCCCGAGTGCTCCCTGACCGGCGCGGCCGAGGCCGCGACGGGAGCGCTCGTCCCGCAGTAGGGGCGCTTCGGCAAGGGCGGACCGTTCCGGGAAGGCCGGCGGAGTCGAGGACGGCTCCGCCGTGTCCGAGCGGCTCGCCGCGTTCAAGGACCGAGCGGGCACAGGGCGGTTCGGCCCGAAGGGCAGCCGGGCGATCCGCTCCGCGTCCTCGTTCGCCGGCACAGCAGCCGTGTCCCTCACGGTCGTTCGCAGCAGGACGACCCCCGGCCGCCCACGTGGGCCCGCCTGTTCGGCGAGGCCGTCGCGACAGGTGCAGAAGATTCCCGGACCCGACCCGCCGACGACCACGGCAGGTCGATTCCGTTGCCAGAAACACAGCTTGATGGGAGACCGGTGTGAAATCCCGAGTCGCAGGTGCCGTGTCGAAGACGTCCTCGGACGGCTCGCTCCCGGCGCGGCCGAGCGCCCAGCTCCGGTCCACGGAGGCGGCGGGCAGCCTGGCGCGCCTCCTGGTGGAACGCGTCAAGGGCAGCACGGAGCAGTACCGAAGGCATCAGAACGCCGCTCAACAGCGGCTCGACGCACTCAGATCCCCCCACTCCGGCACCTCGCTGCAGGTGGAGGGAGCGCTGCATCTGGCACGGCCGGCGTTCCTCCCGCCCGACGAGGAGGGCGCCGCCAGGCTGGAGCGCCTCGACGCCGGCCTGCGCGTGATCGAAGCGGCCTTCCCCCAGGTCGGCACCGATGCCGAGGTGTGCCGGCTGACCTGCACGATGCTGGAAGGGGCCTGGCGGAGCCGCGCACTCACCCCGCCCCGCGAGCAGGAGCGGACGGCCGCCTGCGCCTGCCCGCTGTGCCGTCGGCTGCCCGCACCCCCCGCACGCACGCCCGGCGACTACGACTGGCGGCAGAGCGCCGGTCGTCCCCTCACCGTCAAGACCTGGCCCTACCGCCGGGAACTCGACAGCGTGCTGACCGGTGGATGGTCCTGGACCCGGCAGATGAACGACCTCGAACGGGACCTGGGCCACCGCCACCGCTTCGAGGACGACATCCTCGTCTTCCACGAATACAAGCGCGTGATCGACACCATCGACACCACGCGCCTCACTCGGCACGTCGAGGACCGCCTGGCCGAGAATTTCAGCATCAACAGCGCACGGGCCCTGGTCTCCGGACTCTTCGCCGCCCATAAGCGATCCGTCGACGAGTACTGGCTCCAGCAGCACCAGACGGGCGGCGTCGTGCTCCCTCAGGCCAACCCACTCGGCCAGAGCACCTACTCCGTCCTGCAGATGCTCGACTGCCTGTTCTGGCACGTCGCGCCCGACAGCGAACTCTGGCAGGAGGAGAACCTCGCCTCGCTGCTGCTGTGCCGCGTCATCGACGACATGGCCGACGTACGGGCCGACGCCCTCACCGGCGAGATCAGCAACTTCTGGCTCGCCGACATGCCCGGCCACACCAAGGCGCTCTACGCCGCCTGTGCCATAGCCCTCGTCAAGTACGGCTGCATGCCCGAGGCGCACCGCCCGATGTGGAACACCTGGCTGATGACCACCACCATCGTCTGGATGGGGCTGACGGGCCGCCACGCCCTGTGGTTCGACGGCATCACCCAAGGCATCCCACCGGCCGAGGGATGCGCGCTGTGCGACCTGCAGCCGAACCCGTGCAGCGGCATCCTCACCCACGGCACCAGCCTCACCATCGCTCCGCGGCCCACCGTGGAGGCGCTCAGCGCGGGGACCGCCGAGCTGTCCGCACGCTGCCGGGACCAGTTCCCCCGGACCTGGCCCCTCTTCGACGCCGAGCTCCATGCCTTCGAGGCACTGCACGGCCCCTGGCAGGGCAACGTCGACAGCACGTGGGAGATCTTGCGCCGCACCTACATCGCCGCCGTGGAGGCATCGAGGGCATCGGCGTCCCCGGCCCGCGCCCGTGCAGTCCAGCAGGACGCCGGCGTCGTCGGATCCGAGAGGTTCGCCACCCTGCACGACCCCGGCACCGGGAGGGAGGACACCACACTGCTCGCCTACATGTTCGGCTGCGCCCACCCGCACTTCCTCTGGAACGCCACGGGATACCGTCCCACGGGCGTCACGGGCGACTGGCTCGACGGCTGATGCCTCCACCGTGCGGCCGGGCCTCCGGGGGCCCGCGCGACGCGGAAGGCGCCCGGTGAACGGCCTGCCGGAGGCATGAGAAGACGTCGCTGCCCGGCCGGGGGCGCCGGCCGGGCAGCGACGGTGTCAGACGGAGAACTCGACCGGCAGGCTGTCCAGCCGGGACTCCCAGGTGGAGGCGGTCGAGGACAGCTCCTCCGACGGCACGGCCAGGCGCAGGCCCGGCAGCCGGTGCAGCAGGACGTCCACGCCGATCTCGATGATGGACTGGCCGATGTTCTGCCCCGGGCACTCGTGCGGTCCCGCGCTGAACGCCAGGTGCGACTGGTTGCCCTGCACGACGACGGCCGAGTCGGGCCGCACCTCCGGGTCGAGGTTGCCGGCCGCCAGGCCCAGGACGAGCAGTTCTCCCTCCTGGATGTGATGGCCGCCGAGCTCCAGGTCGGAGGCCGCGAACCGGCCCGGCAGCACGGCCAGCGGCGGGGTGTCCCACATGACCTCCTCCACCACCGAGGAGACGTTCAGCTGCCCGCCAACCAGACCGGACAGCCGGGCGGCGTCGGTGAGGATCAGCTGCAGGACACGGGCCAGCAGATTGCTGGTGGTCGTGTGGGCGGCGATCAGGACCAGGCGCAGATGGCTGACGACCTCGTCGTGGTCGAGGCCGGCCGGGTGCTCCAGCAGGGCCGTGGCGAAGTCGGCGCCCGGCTCGGCCCGCTTGCGCTCGGCGAGTTGCGCGAGGATCTGCATGATCCGGTCGTTGTGCTCGAGGGCGCCCTCCCCGCCCTTGAAGACCTGGGCGCAGGACTCCACCAGGCGCAGCCCGTCCGCCGTGGGAAGGCCCAGGATCCGGGTGAGCACGAGCATCGGCAGGTGCTCGGTGTAGTCGGCCACCAGGTCGGCGCGCCCGGCGTCGGCGAACGCGTCGATCTGCTTGTTCGCGAAGAACGTGGCGTGTCGCCGCACGCCGCGGCTGGACGCCGCCAGCAGCCCGTCGGTGACCGCGCCGCGCAGCCGGCGGTGCGGTTCGCCGTCCTGGGAGACGCAGTCGGGCCGCCAGCCGACCATCGGGATCAGCGGTGACGTCTCGGAAACACGCCCCTCCCGCCAGTCCCGCCAGATCCGCGCGTCCCGGCTGAACTGGCGTGGATTGTCGAGCACCCGCCGGTTGTCGCGGTAGCCGAGCACCAGCCAGGCGGGGACGTCGCCCTCGAGCAGGACCGGCGCCACGGACCCGTGCTCCTTGCGCAGCCGCTCGTAGATGCCGAGCGGGTCCGTCGACGCCTCCGGCCCGAACAGCCGGGTGAGGTCGGCGTCGCCGTGGGCGACGGGGCAGCCGCCCGGGGTGTCGGGGCCGTTTAAGGGCTGGGCGTTCATCGGGACTCCAGTGCGACGGCCGATCGGTCCTTCAGATGGTGGATCAGCGCGACGAGTACGTCGCGGCTGGACGCCCGGTCGCGGGCGTCGCAGGCCACGACCGGGATGTGTTCGGGGATGTCGAGGGCGTCGCGGATCTCCTCGACCGGGTAGTCCTTGGAGTCGGGGAAGACGTTCAGGGCGACGACGAACGGCACGTTCTGCCGCTCCATCTCCTCGATCGCCCGGAAACTGGAGGCCAGACGCCGGGTGTCGACGAGGACCACCGCGCCGAGCGCCCCCTTGAACAGGCCGTTCCACAGGAACCAGAAGCGTTCCTGCCCCGGCGTCCCGAAGAGGTACAGCATCAGGCTGTCGTTGAGGCTGATCTTGCCGAAGTCCAGGCTGACGGTCGTCTCCGTCTTGTCCGCGACGCCGATGAGATGGTCGACGTCGGCGCTGGCCTGGGTGAGCGTCTCCTCGGTGGTCAGCGGCTTGATGTCGCTGACCGAGCGGACCATGGTGGTCTTCCCCGTGCCGAAGCCGCCGGCGATCATCACCTTCACCGAGCGGGTTCCCCCGGCGGCCGGGCGGCCGGGATGGTCAAAGCCGTTCAAGTCCACTGAGTACCTCCTCAAGGAGCGCGAGGTCGGGCCCGCGACCGGCGTCGTGCGCCGGGATGGGATCACGGGCTTCGACGCGGCCTGCCTCGAGCAGATCCGCCAGCAGCACCGCGAGAATGTTGAAGGGCAATCCGAGGTGGGCGCCGAGTTCGGCCACCGACAGCGGATCGCGGCAGCGCCGGACGATCTCCTCGTGCTCGTGCTGCATGCCCGGTGCGGGCGCGGTCGCGGAGACGATGAGGGTCGCGACGTCGAGGCTCGACGCCGAACCGCCCGGTCCGCTGCGTCCGCCCGTGAGGACGTAGTACCGCTCGAGACCGGACGGGTCGGTGGGCCGGCGGGGAGCACTCATCCAGAGTGCTCCTCCAGGCGCGGAGTGGTGCCGAGGAGCTCCCCCATCCTGCGGGCCAGATCCCTCATCTGGTGTCCGAGCAGTCCCTGGTCGAGGCCTTCCCGGGCAAGGACCCCGAGATAGGTCTCCACACCGGCGCGTACGACGAAGAGGTGGCCGCCGTCGACCTCGATCATGGCCAGCCTGAGCTGCCCCGCGTATTTGGGGAACTGCTCGGCGACCGGCTGGGCCAGTGCCTGCAGCCCGGCCACCACCGCGGCGAACCGGTCGACGTCGTCGGGGTCTTCGGCGCCGAAGGAGGTGATGGCCTTGCCGTCACTGGAGGCCACGAGCGCGAAGCGGATCTCGGGGATGGACTCGACCAGGTCGCGGAGCGCCCAGCTCACGTCGGTTCCCTGTTGCGTCATGAGGACTAGTCGCTCTCTTCAGTGCGGTGCTCGGTGGACTCGGGCCCGGCGGGCGCCGTCTCCTCCGTGATGGTCTCCGTGGCGGCTTCCGGGCCGGCCTCCGCGCCGGGCGTACGGCCGGCGGTGGCGAAGGCGGCGAGGCCGGTGAACGAGGCGTCCGGGGGGATGGTGGAGACGGTGGTCTCCTCGGTCCGCTCGGAGTGCTCGGCCGACTGGTGCCGCACCGGATCGTTCCGCCTGCTGCGGCGCCGGGGCAGCCCGCCCGGCGTGGTGTCCACCGCTTCGGAGGGGTCGGTCACGGGCTCGACGGACGCCGCCGTGAACACCGGTGCGGCCGCGGCGTGCTGGGCCGCCGGGCTCGCCGCGGTGGCCGTCGTGGGCGCCGTGGCCCCCGTGGCCGCGGGCAGCGGACTGAAGTACTTGTGGGGAACCACGATCACCACCGAGGTGCCGAGCCAGGGCGAGTCGGCGAACGTGACGCGGATGCCGTAGCGGCGGGCGAGCGCGCCGACGACACGCAGACCGATGTTGGCGTCCTCGGAGATGCCGCCGATGCCCGGCCCGGCGGCGGTGCCGGTCAGGGCCTCCTCGGCCTCACGCTTCTTCTCCTCGCTCAGGCCCTTGCCGGAGTCCTGGATCTCGATGCCGACGCCGTTGGGCACCTCCTTGCCGGAGACGAGCACGGGCTCGCTGGGCGGCGAGTAGCGTGCGGCGTTGTCCAGGAGCTGCGAGAAGATCAGCGTCAGATGGTCCACCAGACCGCCGTCGACGCCGAGTTCGGGCAGGTGGCGGACCTCGATGCGGTGGAAGTCCTTGATCCGGCCGATGCCGCCGCGGACCACGCTCAGCAGGCGCTGCGGCTCCTGCCACTGGCGTCCGGGCCGGTCCGAGCCGCCGAGCACGCCGATGCTGGCGGCGAGCGAGTCGGCGGGGCCGAGCTCCTGGTCGAGTTGCATCAGGCCCTGGGCGACGGCCGGCAGCCGGCCGTGCTCGCCCTGCATCTCGTGCAGCCGGCCGCGGAGCTTGCTGGTCAGGACGTGGATGCGGTTGCCGATGCTGATGACGGCCTGTTCGGCGGAGGTCGAGCGGTTGAACTCCTCCTCGACACCGATGAGGGCGGTGCGCAGCACCTTGCGCAGATCGGCCTGGAGGTCGGCGCCGACCTTGGCGCACTGGTTGGGCTCGGGCAGCAGGTCGTCGATGGCGTCGCCGGCGCGCAGCTGCTTCAGCGCGTCGGGCAGCTGCTCGTTCGCGAGGCGGGCCACGGCGTCCTGCTGGTGGGCCAGTTGCTCCTGCCAGCCGTCGGCCTGCTCGGCCAGCCGCGCCTCGTGGGAGGCGGCCTGCTCAGCCAGCCGCTCCTCGAACGTCCGGCTCTGCTCGGCGAGTTGGGCCTCGTACGACGAGCCCTGCTCGGCGAGGCGGGCCTCGTAGGCGTCGGACTGGTCGGTGAGCTGGGCCTCCAGCGAACCGCGCTCGGCGGTGAACTTACGCTCCAGGACCGCGACATGCTGCTGCCACTGCTGAGAGTGCTCGGCCTGCGAGGAGCGGAAGGAGCCCTCGGTGCGGCTCAGCTGCGTGCGGGTGCGGATCAGCAGCCGTACACATACGGCGCTCGCGGCGGTGGCTGCTACACCGGCGACGCCGGCGGCTATTCGCTCGGAGCTCATGAACGTCGCGGCAACCGTCCCGCCTCCTAAGGCCAGTGGCATCAGCCACCAGCTGTACCAGGCGACAGGGGCCCGCGCCGCCGGCGGCGGAGTGGCGAGTTCCATCTGCATCCTTACAAGCGACACGTTCGAACAAGGGGGTGTGCAAGGGGGAAGGGCACTTCATGCATACGCACGGCGGGACGACGGACGGCGGTCGCGTCAACTCGCAGCGCCGTAGGGGAGCTTATCGGGTTTGACGTCGAAAGGATCAACCTCGTCCACGCTGCGGAAGTGAGGGTTCCATCACTCTCAGCCAGCGGCCCACACATCGACAAATACCTTTGCAGACCGAAGCACTTGTCGTGCGATGACAAGAGCCGGCTCCATACCTGTGCGCCGCTGATAGGCCCTGAGGGATTACTGACGGGTATTGTCGCGGCCGTGCCGAAGAGAGCCGCTGTGCCGGTCGCTGAGCCGGGCAGCGCGTTCAACGCGCTGCCGGCGGACCTGCACCACCACCTCAGACCGTTCTTCGCCGACATCACCGAGGAGGTCGTCGAGGCGATCAGGACCGAGATCCCCGAGTACGCGCGTCCCGCCGACGACACCTACATGCAGGGCGTGCACCGGGGCGTGGACCACGCGCTGCAGGGTTTCCTGGAGCGGATGGCGAAGCCCGACACGGACTGGGAGCCGGTGAAGGCGACGTACCGGCGCATCGGCCGCGGCGAGGCCGAGGAGGGCCGCAGCCTCGACTCGTTCCAGTCGGCGCTGCGGCTGGGCGCGCGGATGACGTGGCGGCGGGTGAACGCGCTGGTCGATGCCGACCTGCTGCCGCGCAACGTGCTGGCCGCCTTCGGCGAGGCGCTGTTCCTGCACCTGGACGAGATGGCCGCCGCGACGACCGCCGGGTTCACGGAGGCACGACTGCACGCGGCCGGTGAACTGCAGCAGCGCCGTACGCGGCTGATCGACCTGCTCACCGCGGATCCGCCCGCCTCGGTGGAGGCGATCGCGGACCTGGCGCGCAGCGCGCGCTGGCCGGTGCCGCGCGCGCTGGCGGTCGTCGCGCTCGACCACTGCCCCAAGGCGGGCTCGCAGCCGATCGTGGCGCCCGAGTTCCTCGCCCGGTTCGACGTCCGGCCGGCCGTGCTGGTGGTGCCGGACCCCGAGGGGCCCGGCCGGGTACGGGCCCTGGCGGGAGCGCTGCAGGGACTGCGGGCCGCGATGGGCCCGACCGTGGCGCTCCAGGACGGTGCGCGGTCGCAGCGCTGGGCGTCCGAGGCGCTGGGCCTGATGCGCCGGGGCGTTCTCGCCGAGACCGGAATGGTGCGCTGCCAGGACCACTTGACCACGTTGCTGCTGCTGCGCGACGACGCCCTGGTCGACGCGATGGCCGAGCACCGGCTGCGGCCGCTGGAGCAGGTGCGCCCGCCGCAGCGCGAACGGCTCGCGGAGACCCTGCTCAGCTGGCTGCAGTGCGGCCGCAACGCCAGCGAGGTGGCCGTCCGCCTGGCCGTGCACGCCCAGACGGTGCGCTACCGGATGCGCCAGCTGGACGAACTGTTCGGCGCCCAACTGCACGACCCGAAGGCCCAGTTCGAGATGCAGCTGGCCCTGCGCGCGCTGGAGCTGCGCCGGGGCGCGGCCGTGGCCCGGCGTCCGGCCGTGAACAGTGCCTAGTGCTGTGGCCGGGACGGTTCACCGGGAAGCTCGCCACGTCCCGTGCGGTGCATCGCGAGGCGGGGCATCGCCCGTGTACTGGATGTACTCGGGCGATGCGACAACGCGGCGGGGCGCCGTGCCGGGCGTCGCGAGCCGGTGAACCGTCCCGGCCACAGCACCAGCGCTGCGAGCGGGACGGTTCGCCGGCTCGGCGAACCGTCCCGGCCACGGCACTGGCACGCGGGCCGCGCCCCGTGGCTCAGCGCGCGGCCGCCTGGAACGTGCGCCGGTAGGCCTGCGGCGACACCCCGATCGCCGCGTGCAGATGCTGCCGCAGCGAGGCACCCGTCGCGAAGCCGACACGGCCGGCGATCTGGTCCACCGAGAGGTCGCTGGACTCCAGCAGGTGCCGGGCCCGGGCGACGCGCTGCTGGACGAGCCAGCGGCCGGGACTGAGACCGACCTCTTCGTTGAAGCGGCGGGCGAAGGTGCGCAGGCTCATCCGGGCGTGGCCGGCCAGCTCGGCCAGCGAGAGCGGCTCGTCCAGCCGCTCCAGGGCCCACGCCCGGGTCGCGGCGGTGCTCGCGGCCCCGCTCTGCGGGACCGGCTGCTCGATGTACTGCGCCTGGCCGCCGTCCCGGAACGGCGGTACGACGCAGCGGCGGGCGACCGCGTTGGCCAGCTCGCTGCCGTGGTCGGTGCGCACGATGTGCAGGCAGACGTCGACGCCGGACGCGGCGCCGGCCGAGGTGAGGATGCGGCCGTCGTGCACGAAGAGGACGTCGGGGTCGACCTCGACATGCGGGTAGCGCCGCCGGAAGTGGTCGGTCACCTGCCAGTGCGTGGTGGCCCTGCGGCCCTCCAGCAGGCCGGCCGCCGCCAGCACAAAGGCGGCCGTGCAGATGGAGACGATACGGGCGTCCGGCCGGATGCGGGCGAGCGCGGCGGCGACCTCCGGGGGCAGCTCGGCGGGGATGTGCGAGGGGGGCATGGCGGCGACCACCACCGTGTCGGCCGTGTCCAGGACCTCCGGTCCGTGCTCGACGCCGATCGTGAAGTCGGCGCAGCTGCGCACCGGCCGGCCGTCGACGGAGCAGGTCAGCACCTCGTACCGCCCGTCGGCCGCGCCGAAGATCCGGCTGGGGATGCCCAGCTCGAAGGGATAGACGCCGTCGAGGGCCAGGACGACGACCCGTTCCACCTGTCGTTCACCACGCATGGCACGATCTTATCGAAGGTTGGCAATCGTGCCATTTCCCTGCCGGGCGGGCCCCGGCAGGCTGGTTCACCATGAGCACTGTGAACACGATGCGAGCCATCAGCCAGGACGTCCTCGGCGGTCCCGAGGTCCTGAAGGACGTGGAGCTGCCGCGCCCCGAGCCGCGCACCAACGAGGTACTGGTCCGAGTCCGCGCCGCCGGCGTCAACCCGACCGACTGGAAGCACCGCGCGACCGGCGGATTCCTGGGCGAGCCGCCCTTCGTCCTGGGGTGGGACGTCTCGGGCGTGGTCGAGGCGGTCGGCATCGGCGTCGCCCGCTTCCGGCCCGGCGACGAGGTCTACGGCATGCTGTCGTACCCCTTCGGCCACGGCTCGCACGCCGAGTACGTGAGCGCTCCGGCACGCTGGTTCGCCCCCAAGCCCGCCTCGCTCGACCACCCCCGGGCGGGCGCCCTGCCGCTGGTCTCGCTGACCGCGTGGCAGGCCCTGGTCGAGTACGCCGACGTGCGGCCGGGGCAGCGGGTGCTGGTCCATGCCGCGGCGGGCGGGGTCGGCCATGTGGCGGTGCAGATCGCCAAGGCGCGAGGCGCGTACGTGATCGGCACCGCCAGCGCGGGCAAGCACGCGTTCCTGCGCGGGCTCGGCGCGGACGAGACGGTCGACTACCGGGAGACGGACTTCGCCGAGGCCGTCAAGGACGTGGACGTGGTCCTGGACACGCTCGGCGGCGACACCGCCCTGCGCTCGCTGCGGGTGCTGCGCCCGGGCGGGATCGTCGTCTCGATCATTCCGATCGGCTCGGACGACTTCCCCAGGGAGGCCGAGCGGCTCGGCGTCCGTGCGGTGCGCATGCTCGTCGACGCGTCCCACAGCGGCCTGGAGGCGATCACGGAGCTGGTGGAGGCGGGCAAGTTGCGCCCCGAGATCGCCGGCACCTTCCCGCTGGCCGAGGCCGCCGAGGCGCACCGGCTCGGCGAGACGGGCCGTACGTCCGGAAAGCTGGTCCTCGTGATGGACTGAGTCCGCGCGCTCAGCACATCAGAACAGGAGCACGGGCTTGATCGCCTTGCCCGCGCGCATGTCCCGTACCGCCTGGTCGATCTCCGTGAACGGATAGGTGCTGATCAGGCGGTGCAACGGCAGCCTGCCGTCCCGCACCAGAGGGACCAGGGCCGGGATGAAGGTCTGCGTCTCGGTGTCGCCGAGGGTCAGGCCGACGATCCGCTTGCCGCCGAGCAACCCGTTGACGTCCAGGGCGACTTCGGTGCCGAACGGCGGGGCGCCGATCACCACCGCGGTGCCCCGCGCGCCGAGCGCGTCCACGCCCCGGCGCAGCACGGCGGCGTTGCCGGTCGTCTCCACGACGCCGTCGGCGCCCCGCCCGCCGGTGATCTCCGCGAGTGCCTCGCCGAGGTCGGTGTCCGCGCTGTCGACGGTGTGGGTGGCGCCCAGTTCCCGTGCCAGGGAGAGGCGTTCACTCACCCGGTCGACGGCGACGACGCGGGTCGCCGGGGTCAGGGCGGCGGCCATCACGGCGGACAGACCGACGGCGCCGGCACCGAGGACGACGACGGTGGCGCCGGTGGCCGGCTTCAGCACGTTCCAGACGGCACCCACTCCGGTCTGCACGCCGCAGCCGAGTGGCGCGAGCGTCTCCGGCGGCAGGTCCGCGTCGACCTTGACGAGGCTCCGCTCGTCCGCCAACGCCCGCTCGGCGAAGGAGGACTGGCCGAAGAAGTGGCCGCCGAGCGCCGTGCCGTCGCGGTGCACGGTGCTGGTGCCGTCGGCGCGGCGGCCGCCCAGCAGGTTCAGCGGCAGCCAGGTCGCGCAGTAGGCGGGGTGGCCGCCCCGGCAGTCGCGGCACGCGCCGCAGGAGGTGAAGGACAGCACGACGTGGTCGCCCGGGGCCACGCCGGTCACCGCGGGGCCGACGGCCTCGACGACGCCGGCGCCCTCGTGGCCGAGCACGCCGGGCAGCGGGAAGGGCAGTGCGCCGTCGGCGACGCCGAGATCGGTGTGGCACAGACCGGCGGCCGCCATGCGGACCACGGCCTCATGGGGTCCGGGCGCGTCGAGCTCGACGTCGGCGAGGGTGAAGGGCGCGCCCGCGGACTCGACGACCGCGGCACGGGTGATGCGGGACATCGTATGAACTCCCTTGTTCATGCGGTGGTTTCGGCCGGACTCAGCCGAGTGCGACGACGACGGACTTGACCTTGGTGTACGCGGCGAGCGCCTCGGGCCCGTACTCACGGCCGAAACCGGAGTCCTTGACGCCGCCGAAGGGCACCGCGGGGTCGAGCAGCGCCCAGTCGTTGATCCACACGATGCCCGCCTGGAGGCGGCCGGCGACGCGGTGGGCGCGGGCGAGGTTCTGCGTCTGGATGCCCGAAGCCAGGCCGTACGGCGTGGAGTTGGCGAGCTCGACCGCCTCGTCCTCGGTGTCGAAGGGCTGCACGGTGAGGACCGGGCCGAAGATCTCCTCCTGGACGACCCGGGAGTCGCCGGGCAGACCGGCGACGACCGTGGGCCTGTAGTAGTAGCCGCCGTCGAGGTCGAGCCGCTCCCCGCCGCAGACGATGCGGCCGCCTTCGGCGCGGGCCAGGGCGACGTACTCCTCGACCTTCTTCAGGTGCCGCTCCCCCGCCATCGGGCCGACGACGGTCCCGGGCCGCCGGGGGTCGCCCACCGGCACCCCCGGCACGGCGTCGGCGAGGATGCCGAGCAGGGTGTCGTGGACCGGGCGGGCGACGAGCAGCCGCGGGCCGCCCATGCAGAACTGGCCGGTGTTGAAGACGAACGCCTTGATGATCGCGGCGACGGCCGTTTCCAGGTCGGCGTCCTCGAAGACGAGGTGGGCGGCGTTCCCGCCGAGTTCCATGGTGACGGGCTTGAGGGCCTCACCGGCCACGCGCGCCACATGGCGGCCGGTCGCGGTGGAGCCGGTGAAGGCGATCTTGTCGACGCCGCCGTGGCGCAGCAGCGCCTCGCCCGCCACCGGGCCGGTGCCGGTGACCACGTTGACGACCCCGTCCGGCACGCCCGCCTCCTGGAGCAGCCGGGCCATGCGGAGGGCGCTGAGCGGGGTCTCGTCGGCGGGCTTGTGCACCACGGTGTTGCCCGCGGCCAGCGCGGGGGCGATCTTCGAACCGGCGAGGATCAGCGGGAAGTTGAACGGGGTGATCGCGGCGACCACCCCGAGCGGCTCGCGCCTGGTGTACGCGAGGGCGTTCATGGGTGTGTCGCGGACCGAGCCGTCGAGGGAGTGGGCGAGGGCGGCGAAGTACTCGTAGTCGTGGGCCGCGTTGGTCACGTCGACGGCATGGCACAGCGCGAGGGGCTTGCCGACGTCCAGGCTCTCCAGCCGGGCGAGGTCGTCGGCGTTCTCCCGGATCAGCTCGGCGACGCGGTGCAGGACGCGGCCGCGCTCACGGCCGCTGAGGCCGGACCAGGCGCCGTCGTCGAAGGCCGTACGCGCGGCACGCACCGCCGCGTCCACGTCGGCGGCGCCCGCCTCCGCGACCGTGGTGACGACCGCGCCCCGGGACGGGTCGACCACCTCGGTGCGCGCCCCGTCGGCGGCCTCGCGCCACCGTCCCCCGACGAAGAGCCGGCCCGGTTCGGTCTGGAAGGTGGTCATCGCCGCTCCTCAACGTTGTACCCAAGGTTTCAAGTAACAGGATTCCTGCCGATCTGGATTCTGTCGTGCAGTGTCGATACAGACAGGATTCCTGTCAATGCTCTAGGCTGAAGTCATGCTCGAAGCACAGGCGGCCAAGGAGTCCCCGTCACTGCTCTACATGGTCAAGCAGGTGGAGTTGGTGGTGCGTGCCCACCTGGACGAGCTGGTCAGACCGTCGGGGATCACCGCGCTGCAGTACACCGCGCTCACGGTCCTGGAGCGGCACGACGGACTGTCCGCCGCACAGCTCGCCCGCGACTCGTTCGTCACCGCCCAGTCCATCGCCGATCTCGTACGGTCCCTGGAGAGCCGCGGGCTGGTGCGCCGGGAGCGCAATCCGCACAGCCGCCGCGAGTTGCTGATCCTGCTCACCGACGACGGGCGCCAGGTCCTCGCCCGGCACGCGGACCCCGTCCGCCGGCTCGAGGAGCGGATGGTGCGCGATCTCACCACGCGTCAGACCGAGCAGTTCCGCCAGGCACTTTCCACGTCCTGGCACGCGTTGTCGTGAGGGTTCAGCGCAATTCACAGACATATGTCAACCGAACATGCTCAAATTCGCTCCAACGAGGGTAACTTGCTGGACGGAAAACGAATTTGCGCTCGCTGGGGACCCGGGGGCTCGCCCGCGCTGGCTAGGCTCGCTGCACGATGTCACCCCGGCCCCCGGTGACCTGCAACACCGCAGCGGACGGAGCAGGTTGGAGGCGATGTCGTCGTGCACCAGGAACCCGCGCCGCTCACCCGGCATCTGCGGGTCCACCAGGACCGAGGGCATACGGTGCTCGAACTGCGTGGCGAGATCGACATCGCCGCGGCCCTGGAGATCGCACCGTACCTGGACCGGGTGACGGCGCACCCCGGCGTCCGTCTGGTGATCGACCTGACCCAGGTCGGCTTCTTCGACTGCTCCGGGCTGCGGCTGGTCTACCGTGCGCGTGCCCGGCTCCTGGAGCAGGACGGCGAGCTGCGGCTCGTCTGCACGCATCCGCTGACCCTGCGCATCATGCGGGTGACCGGCCTGTCCCGGCTGCTGCCGGCGCACCCGACCCTGGACGCGGCCCTGGGCCAGCCCGAAGCCACGTCCGGGTCGGTGTGACGGTCACCGCCCTCACCCGTACCGCCACGTGAGACCTTCGGCTACCTGAGGATCTTCGTCACCTGTCCGGCGCCGACCGTACGGCCGCCCTCGCGGATGGCGAACTTCAGGCCCTCCTCCATGGCGATGGGCTGGATCAGCTGCACGTGCACGCTGGTGTTGTCGCCGGGCATGACCATCTCGGTGCCCTTGGGCAGCGTCACCACGCCGGTCACGTCCGTGGTGCGGAAGTAGAACTGCGGGCGGTAGTTCTCGAAGAACGGCGTGTGCCGTCCGCCCTCGTCCTTCGACAGGATGTACGCCTGCCCCTCGAACTCCGTGTGCGGAGTGACCGTCCCGGGCTTGATGACGACCTGACCGCGTTCCACCTCGTCGCGCCTGACACCGCGCAGCAGCAGTCCGACGTTCTCCCCGGCCCGGCCCTCGTCGAGCAGCTTGCGGAACATCTCGATGCCGGTGACGGTCGTCCTGGTCTTCTGCTCGTGGATTCCGATGATCTCGACCTCGTGGTTGACGTGCAGCACCCCGCGCTCGATCCGGCCGGTGACGACGGTCCCGCGGCCGGTGATCGTGAAGACGTCCTCGATCGGCATGAGGAACGGCTTGTCCACGTCGCGCTGCGGCTCGGGGACCGCCGAGTCCACGGCCTCCATCAGGTCCAGGACCGACCGCGTCCACTGCGCGTCGCCCTCCAGGGCCCTGAGCGCGGAGACCTTGACGACCGGGACCTCGTCGCCGGGGAACTCGTACTCGGTCAGCAGCTCGCGCACCTCCAGCTCGACGAGTTCGAGGATCTCCTCGTCGTCGACCATGTCGGTCTTGTTCAGGGCCACGACGATGTACGGCACGCCCACCTGCCGGGCCAGCAGCACATGTTCCTTGGTCTGCGGCATCGGCCCGTCCGTGGCCGCGACCACCAGGATCGCGCCGTCCATCTGCGCCGCGCCCGTGATCATGTTCTTGATGTAGTCCGCGTGTCCGGGGCAGTCGACGTGCGCGTAGTGCCGGCGCTCGGTCTGGTACTCGACATGGGCGATCGAGATCGTGATGCCGCGCTGCCGCTCCTCGGGCGCCTTGTCGATCTGGTCGAAGGGCGTGAACGGGTTCAGATCCGGAAACCTGTCGTGCAGCACCTTCGTGATGGCCGCCGTGAGCGTCGTCTTGCCGTGGTCGATGTGACCGATGGTGCCGATGTTCACGTGCGGCTTGGTCCGCTCGAACTTCGCCTTCGCCACTGCAAGCCCTCCTGGTCACCTGGGTGAGGCGTCACCGGGACGCCGAGCCTTGCTCCTCCCTCATGTCTATTCGCTTCGCGGCGCGTCGAACAGGGCACTGACGGACTCGCCGTTGTGAATGCGGCGCACCGCCTCGGCGAGGGCGGGCGCGATGGACAGGATCCGCAGTTTCCCGGTGCGCTCCTCCTCGGACACCGGCACGGTGTTGGTGCACACGATCTCCAGGACGTCGGGCTGCTCGCCGATCCGCTTGAGCGCCCCCGCCGCGAAGAGTCCGTGGGTGCAGGCGACCCGGATGGACCGCGGCTCCAGCTCCCTGAGCCGCTGCAGCAGCTCCAGGACCGTGCTGCCCTTGGCGATCTCGTCGTCGAGGACGATGACGTCGCGGCCCGTGACCTCGCCGATCACCGAGCTGATGGAGACCCGGTCGTCGGCGAAGCGCTGCTTGGCGCCGGCGGCCACCTGGGCGCCGATCATCCGCGCGAAGGCGGCCGCCTCCTTGGCGTTGCCGAGGTCCGGCGAGACCACCGTGGTACGGGAGAGGTCGTACTGCCGGAAGTGCTGGGCCAGTTCACGCCGGGCGTGCAGATGGTCCACCGGCACCGAGAAGAAGCCGTGCACCTGCGGCGCGTGCAGGGTCATCGCCAGCACCCGGCCGGCGCCCGCCGCCACCATCAGGTCCGCGACCAGCCGTCCGCCCAGCGAGATACGGGGCGCGTCCTTCTTGTCGGAGCGGGCGTAGGAGTAGTGCGGCATGACGACGGTGATGCGCGCCGCCGAGGCGCCGCGGGCCGCGTCGCACATCAGCAGCAGCTCCACGAGGTGCTCCTGGACCGGCCGGACCAGCGGCTGGATCAGGAAGACGTCGCGCTCGCGGCAGTTGGCCTGGAGCTGCACCTCCAGGCAGTCGTTGGCGAAACGGCTGACCCGGGTGGGGCTGAGCGGCACGCCGAGATGGGCGCAGACCTCCGCGGCGAGCTCGGGGTGGGCGCTGCCGCTGAAGACGGAGATGTCACGCACGATCCGCTCCTCGCATGATCATGTCGGGGGTTTCATGCTACTGACCGCGGAAAATCCGGTTGCGCTCCGCCGCGGGCGGCACGCCATCATGTGGCCGTACGCGTTCGTCCACCTCGGGAGATCCCATGCGCCGACTCCTCGGAATCCACCAGCGCCCCCACCGGCCCACGGTTCTCGAGGACTCGACTTCGCATGCCCACCCTGAACATCGGAATTCTCGCCCACGTCGACGCGGGTAAGACCAGCCTGACCGAGCGGCTGCTGTTCGACCACGGAGTGATCGACCGGCTCGGCAGCGTCGACGCCGGCGACACCCGTACGGACGACGGGCAGATCGAGCGGCAGCGCGGCATCACCGTCCGCTCCGCCGTCGCCGCGCTCTGCGTCGGCGACACCAGGATCAACCTCATCGACACGCCCGGCCACTCGGACTTCGTCGCCGAGGTGGAGCGCGCCCTGGAGGTCCTGGACGGCGCGGTGCTGCTGCTGTCCGCCGTCGAGGGCGTGCAGGCGCAGACGAGGGTCCTGATGAGGACGCTGCGCCGGCTGCGGCTGCCCACGCTCGTGCACGTCAACAAGATCGACCGTACGGGCGCCCGGTCCGCCGGGCTGCTGGCGGACATCCGGCGCCTGCTGACGCCGTGCGTCGCACCGCTGACGGACGTGACGGGCATCGGGACCGCCGACGCCCGCGTGACGCTCCGCCCGCCCGGGGACCCGCTGCTGGCCGAGGCGCTCGCCGAGGTCGACCCGGACCTCCTCGCGGCCGTGGTGGACGGCCCCGGGCCGACACCGGACGAGGTGCGCAAGGCACTCGCCGCGCGGACCGCCGACGGCTCGTTCCACCCGGTCCTGTTCGGCTCGGCCCTCGGCGGCCAGGGCGTCGCCGAACTCGTCGAGGCCCTGACCGGGCTGATCCCGCCGGCCCCCGCCAGCACGGGCGCGGACCCGCGCGGCACGGTCTTCGCCGTACGGACCGGACCGTCCGGCCAGCGGACCGCCTATCTGCGCCTCTACGACGGTGAGGTGACACCGCGTCAGCGCCTCAAGCTGCTCCGGCGTGAGGCCGACGGGCGCACGACGGAGGTGGCCGGCCGGCCGACCGGTCTCGACGTGCTCGGCGGCAGCGGGCCGGCGCTCACCGCGGGGGACATCGGGGCCCTCACCGGTCTGCGGGGTGTGCGCGTCGGCGACCGGCTGGGAGCGCTCGGCGAGCGGGCCCCGCAGTTCGCGCCGCCGACGCTGGAGACGCTGGTGCGCGCCCGGCGCCCCGAGCAGTCGGCCCGCCTCCGCGCCGCCCTGCTCCGCCTCGCCGACCAGGACCCGCTGATCCATGCCCGCCCCGCGGCCGACGGCGGCACGGCCCTGCTGCTGTACGGCGAGGTGCAGATGGAGGTACTCGCGGCCACCCTCGTGCAGGACTTCGGCGTCGAGGCGGACTTCGAGCCCGGCCGCGTACGGTTGCTGGAGCGACCGCGGGGCGTCGGCGAGGCCACCGAGGAGCTGCCGTGGCACCGCGGCACCCGGTACTGGGCGACGATCGGGCTGCGGGTCGAGCCGGGCCCCCTCGGCTCGGGCGGGGTGTTCGCCTACGAGACGGAACTCGGCGCACTGCCGCGCGCCTTCCACCAGGCCATCGAGGACACGGTGCGCACGGACATGGAGACCGGTCTCACCGGCGCGTCCGTGACCGACTACCGGGTCACGCTGATCCGCTCCGGCTACTGCTCGCCCGTCAGTACGGCCGCCGACTTCCGGGGGCTCACCCCGATCGTGCTCCGCAGCGCGCTGAAGCGGGCGGGGACGCGGCTGTACGAGCCGTACCAGGCGTTCGAGACCGAGGTGCCGCCGGCGGCGCTGGCCCCGGTGACCGCACACCTCGCCTCGTGCGGGGCGGAGTTCACCGGCACCACCGGCGGCTCCACGGCGTGGGTGATCACCGGCGAGCTGCCGGCCCGGCGGGTGCGCGAGGTGGAGCTGCGGCTGCCCGGGCTCACGCACGGCGAGGGGGTGTGGTGGTCACGGCCCTGCGGCGATCGTGAACTGCGCTCGCGCTGAGGCCCTTCACCGGGCCGCCGGACGGCCGTGGCTCACCACGACACGGGCAGCCTGCGGGGACTCCGGGTCATCCCGCCCTCCCGCCACTCGATCGTCCCGGGCGTGAACTCCGCGCGCAGGCCGGGAAAGCGGGCGGACAGGCGGTGCAGGGCGAGGCCCGGTTCCAGTCGGGCGAGCCAGGCGCCGAGGCAGTGGTGGGGGCCGGCACCGAAGATCACGGTGGGTGAGGTCAGCGGGGTGAAGGGGTCCGGCGGCCCCGGCGGGAAGACGTCGGGGCCGCGGCTGGCGGAGCCGGTCCGCGCGGCGACCACGGCGCCCGCCGGGATCGTCACGCCGCCGGCCTCGGTGTCCTCGACGGCGCGCCGGAGAAGACCGGGCAGGACCCGCCCCTCGCTCAGTGGGACGGCGCGCAGCAGCTGCTCGGCGGCGTCGGCCGCCGTCTCCTCGTCCACGGCGAGACCGGGCCAGGCGTCCTGGGCGTCGGTGAGGAGGTGGACGACGAGATTGCCGAGCGCGGTCATCGTCGTCTCGTGCCCGGCCACCACCGGCCCGCAGACCAGGCGTACCAGCTGCCGTTCCTCGATGCGGGGGTGTCGCCCGCCGCCACCGGGCTGCTGACCAGGTCGTCGCCGGGAGACCTGCGCCGCTCGGCGACCAGGCCGGCGCCGAACGCCCCGAACTCCCGCATGGCGGCGACGACTTCCTCACGCGGGTGGCCACCGCCGGAGAGCGCGTGGTCGGCCCGGTGGCGGATGCGCTCGCGGTCCGGACCGTCCAGGCCCATGAGCCGGCAGATCACCGACACGGGGAGCGGGCGGGTGAACCCCTCGACGACGTCGGCGGGACGCTCCCTCTCGGCGAACGCGTCGAGGAGCGTTTCGACGACCGAGGCGACCCACGGCCGCCGGCGGGCGATCGCGCGGGGCATGAACGCCCGCTGCACGGTGCCGCGCAGCCGTCGGTGCGGTGCGCCGTCGAGGTTGGCCATGGCGTCCGGGGCGTCCAGCAGGTTCGGCACGACGAGCAGGTGCGGTGCGTCGTCGGCGTACAGCGAACTTCTGCCGAACCGGGCGTCCATGCGTACCTGACGTGCATCGGCGTAGCGGGTCACGAGCCAGACGCCGCGGTGCCCGCCCTCCGGGCGGACGACGGGAATTGTCAGACACCCCCCAGTGCGCCCCGTATGCCCCCGTCAGGAGTGCCGATCGGCCAACGGCTCGGTCTGACACGGGTTTTGGGGGGCATCCGGAACTGTAGGAAGGAGGGCCGTCGCATGACGACTCCCATCAGGCGCGTGTCCAGGCGCATGCCCGGCTGGGCGAAGGCGGTGAGCGCCGTCGTGCTGGTGCTCGTGGTGTTCTTCGCCGGAATCCGGCTGAGTCTGGTCCCCGGCCTCAAGGACCTGTTCGGCACACAGACGCACGACCGCTCGGGACCGGCACTTCTGCAGTCCATCCAGGACATGAGCCGCTACGACGCCGCCTCCGGCAACTTCCAGGTCGTCGTGGACCTGGAGAAGGACACCAAGTTCCTGCCCGACGCGATCCGCGGTTCCCGCACGCTGTACATCGGGGCGGGGACCGTCGACGCCTATGTCGACCTGGGCAAGGTCGGCAAGGGCGACGTGACGGTCAACGGCGACCGTACGTCCGCCACGCTCCGGCTGCCGCACGCGGCACTCGGCAAGCCGGCTCTCGACCCCGACCGCTCCTACGCCGTCTCCAAGCAGCGCGGACTCCTGGACCGCCTCGGCGATCTGTTCTCGGACAACCCCAACAGCGAACAGGCCGTCCAGAAACTCGCGGTGAAGCACATCGGCGACGCGGCCAAGGAGAGCGGCCTGACCAAGCGTGCCGAGACCAACACCACCGACATGCTGCGGGGCCTGCTGCACTCCCTGGGCTTCAAGGAGGTGCGCGTGACCTACGGCGGCTGACCGGGTGGGTCCTGCCGGCAGTGCCGCCGAAGGGGCCGCATTCTCGGTCGTCGAGCGGGTAACCGCGATGCATCACGGGGAAGTTGAAGAATGGAGAAGCACATGGCCCGGGCAGCCTTGGGACCACGTTCGGCATGGCGCCTGCGTACGACCAAGTCCGACAAGACCGCCAAGACCACCAAGACCACCAAGTCCGGCCGGAGCACGAAGAACGGCCGGACGGGCAAGGCCGGCACGACGGGCAAGGCCGGCCGGAGCACCACGGCCGGCCGGACCGGCGGGCTCGGCCTGTTCGGGAAATCAACCAAGGCCGCGAAGTCCGGCAGGGCGGGCAAGGCGGGGAGCGGGACGCGGCCGGCCCCGCGTGACCGGCATGTCGTGGCCTTTCCGATCCGGCTGCTCGCGATGGTGTGCGCCTTCGGGTTCATGGTGGCGTTCGCCGTGGTGCTGGCCCGGCTGACGCTGGAGCCGTCCCCCGCGTCGGCGGCGCTCGCCCACACCAATCTGCATCCGGGGCGCTCGCTGCACGCGTATCTGGATCAGCCGGCGCTGCGCGACGCCGTCAAGCAGGTCGGCGGAAACATCGTGCTGGGCGTGCCGTTCGGCATCCTCGTCCCGGTCGTCGCCCCGCGCGCCCAGGGGCTGCTGCGGGTGCTGATGCTGACCGCTCTGGTCATGCTTCTGGTGGAGTTCGCCCAGGGCGCGCTGATCACCGGTCGCGCCTTCGACATCGACGACGTCATCCTCAACACCACCGGCGCGCTGATCGGTTACGTGCTGCTGGGGCGCCGGATGAGCCGGGCGGTGCACGCGCGGGAGCGCCGGGCCTGAGGGCCGGGCGCCCCCGCGCACCCTTCAACCTTTGGTCCGTACCAGGGTCTTGACGCGGTTCTTACCTCACTTCTTAAATCAAGAGGCGACCCTTCACCCCCACCACGGTCGGCACACCCGTCACACGGATGCCGACGGAAGGGAGAGCCGTGGCTTCCCCACGCCTGCTCCGCAGAACTCTCTACGCCACCCTGCCCCTCGCCCTGGTCGGCGCCGCGGCGACGGGCACGGCGCAGGCGGAACCCCCCGCGTCCGCCGCCGCTGTCGCGTTCTCCGACACCTTCGACGGACCCGCCGGCGCCGCCGTCGACGCATCGAAATGGCAGACCGAGACCGGCGAC